>JAYTFP010000066.1:0-15557 GCA_043734285.1 Acidimicrobiaceae bacterium | reverse complement strand
TCGGCGAGTGGTGCCGCACCGGGCCCGTACCTCGTCGGGCAGGTCGTCGATGGTGACGATGCCGGCCGACACGGCGTCTTCGAAGTCGTGGCAGACATAGGCGATGCGGTCGGCCCATGACACGACCTCGCCCTCGGGCGTCGTCGGAGCGGGGCGCGACCAGCTGTGGTTGCGGATGCCGTCGAGCGTCTCGAGGCACAGGTTGAGCGGCGCGAGCACCACGTCGGCGCCCCAGACCGCATGGTCGTAGCCCTCGGCCAGGTACGGAGCGAACGCATCTTCGGAGGCGTGCCCGCCGGGACCGTGACCGCAGTCGTGGCCGAGTGCGATGGCCTCGGTGAGCGCGACGTTGAGCCGGCAGGCACGGGCGATCGACGTGGCGACCTGGGCGACCTCGAGCGCGTGGGTGAGCCGGGTGCGCTGGTGGTCTTCGGGGAAGATGAACACTTGCGTCTTGCCGGCGAGACGGCGGAACGCGGTCGTGCCGTGCAGGATGCGGTCGCGGTCGCGTTCGAAGCAGGTGCGCCACAGGTCGGGCGGTTCGTCGATCAGCCGGGTGCCGCCGCCGATCGACCGTGTGGCGCCGGTGGCGAGTTGATCGGCCTCGACGGCCTCGCGCTCGATGCGGTCGAAGTGGCCCGCGGGTTCGATCGCGGCGGTGCTGTGGGTGTGCGCCAGCCGCGTGGCTGATTCGGCGTGGCCGTGCATGGTCGCAGCCCACTGCTCGGCCCGCCGGCTGGGAGGCTCGATGCTGGGCTCATCGACACTGCGAACGGTCATGGCGCCATGCTAGGAGCGACCACTGTCATCGACGCGTCCCTCGGCATCCGGGGGGACCGTTATGGCAGGATGCCGCCGGTGATCGCGGCGCTCTCGGTGCTTCAGCAGTACCCCCAGTATCCAGGGACCTCTCCGTCACAGTCGGTGCAGCCGGCCGTGGCGTCCGGGGTCCTCTCGGCGATCCTCCTGCTCGAGCTCTTCGGCGCCTTGCTCTTCATGGCTTCCTCGTGGCGCATCTTCACCAAGGCCGGTGAGCCGGGATGGTGGGCGCTGATGCCGTTCCTGAACTTCTACACGATGCTCCGAGTGGGCAATCGCCCGGGCTGGTGGCTCGGCGTGTTCATCGTGCTGCCCGTCGCAACCTTCATGCTCGTGCTCGCGCACCCATCGCTGTGGCTACTCATCGTCGTGATGTGGGCGGGCATGCTGGCGATGTCGATCCTCGTCACCGTTGGCGTCGGCCAGGCGTTCGACAAGGACGGGGGGTTCATCGTCGGCATGGTGCTCCTCCCGTTCGTCTTCTACCCGATCCTTGCGTTCGGCCGGTCGACCTACGGCGGGATCAACCCCTATCGGAATCAGAATCGCGAGATGGAGCCGTACTCGCTTTACGGCGCGCCCGGTGTCTACAACGCGCCGCCGCCCACCGCCGAGCCGCCCGCGCCGGGCTGGGGAGCGCCCGAGGCGCCGGGATGGTCCGCGCCGAGCCTGCCGAGCTTCGGAGCAGCCCCCACGCCACCGCCGTGGGTGCCGCCGACGTCAGCGCCCCCGCCCCCCGCAGCAGACCCAAGCTCCTGACAACGGCGCCATCAGGCGATCGTGTTCACGAGCAATTACACGAGGTGAACAGGCGTGCCGAGCATCTTCACGCCCCAGGTGGTGCGGTCGGTGACCGCCCCCGAGCCGAAGTTGTAGAGGATCTTCCACCAGAACTGTGAGTAGAGCGTGGCGTAGTTCGACGGCAGCGTCGTCGTGAGCTGCACGTAGTGCCCGTTGAACTTCGATCCAGTGACATCGAGGAGCACGGCGCCCGTTGCGCTTGCACCCGGCGTGGCGTCATCGGTTCCCATGTCCTGCCAGTCGAACGTCGCCTGAGTGCCGTCGGGCTTCAGCAGCCGGATGTCCTGGCCGCCCTCGCCGGGGTCGTACATCGTGACCTGCAGCGTCTTGCCACCGTTCAGCGGCCCGATGTTCGCGAGATAGAACGACGCCGAGCTCGACGACGAGGTGGCGAGGATCGAGATCCAGTCCTTGCCGTAGACCGCGGGGCACGTCGGGTCGGTGCGGCTGTCGCAGGTCGCGCCCGCACCGTTGTAGTCGGCCATCACCGAGTAGCCGTTCGCTCCATTTGATCCGGTCTCGTTCGGGGCGTTTCGCACGTCGAAGATGTAGGTGCCCGGCGCCCAGGTCGTGGGAATGGTGCAGAACCGCACCCAGCCGTAGCGGCCCAGCAGCGTGTCGACGGTTCCGAGCGACGCTGCGGTGGTGTACGACTGCGACGTCGCTCCGTTGCACGTGACCGCGGGATTGTCCGCATCGTTGAGCGGGGTGGTGTCGGGTGCGCGGAGGGTGAACGTGGTCGTGATGTTCGTGGTCTTGCCGTAGATGCAGCCGCCCGGATCGAAGGTCGGACCAGCAGTGGGCGGGCACGTGCGTGTGCCGATCGTGTTGTCGACCGACGGACCCTCCGGATCCCAGATGTGCAGTGTGATCGGCGACGAGCGGCCGGCCGGCACGTCGACGTAGTACTGGTACTGCGGATTCGGCGACGCGATGTACTGCGGGTTCAGCGTGCCGCCCGGACACGAGCTGCCACCGCTGGCGCCGGCGTACTTCACGGCAAACGGGTCACCCTGGTTCTTGTCCCAGCAGTTCCCGTTGATCGCCGCGTAGAAGTTCTCCATGTTGGCGCCGCTGATCATGTTGCCGGTCCCGAAGTAGTTCTTCGGGCTGCCCAGCGGGATCGGCAGGTTGTACTCGGCGGTCGCGGATCGGGTGATCGTCACCGAGTTCTTCACGAACTTCGCGAGGTAGACCTGACCGCCCGTGTCGGTGATCGAGACGCCGAGGCGACTCACGCCGATCTGCGTCACGCTGACGGTGATGTTCGATGCCGCGTCGTCGAAACCGTTCTGCTTCGCCGAAGCGAGGGCGGTCGAGGTCGCGGTGGTCATGTCGGGCAGCCACACCACGCCGGCGAGGGCCGCTGCGTCCGCCGCACGTTGCATGTGCGACGCCTCGGTGTACCAACCGCCGAAGTCGACCGCGAGTCCCGCGACGATCAGCAGCGGGACCATGAGCAGCGCTGTGAGCGTGAGGATGTAGCCGCCCTCGTCACGGCGACGCTCACTGAGGAGTCGACCGCTCGTCATCACGAACCCGCGCTCGGCTCGATGCGCATCACCGCGGTGTCGATGAGCATGATCGTCGGCGTGAACAGCCGCGTGGCGGTGGCGTGGTTGACGCGGATCTGGACGCCCACGTAGTCGAGTCCCGTCCCACCGACGAGCTGGGTGTTGGCACGCGCCGGTGCGCACCAGAAGCGGTCACGCCGACTGCCCGGGCAGGCACCCGTGTAGCCCGCAGGTGGCGTGTTGGGATGTGCGAGCGCATAGGCCAGCTCAGTGCTCGAGTAGACGTTGCAGTTGTCCGCGGCGCTGCCGCCCGCGGCCAGCACGCTCGCGCTGAGGCAGTTGGACGGCACCGTCGCGCTCGAGCTGCTTGCCTTGAACACGACGATCCGCTCGACCTCGCTCGTCGGTGTCGTCCCCAGCGCCGCGCCGAGGGCGACGAGACCGGCGTAGTCGGCGGTGTCGGTGACGCCGAGGCTGCTCGTGACGCGGGCCGCCGCTCGCGTCGCGTTCGAGATGGTGATGTCGGCTCGCCAGCCCATGCCGAGATCGAACGCGCCGAGCGAGAGCGTCAGCAGGATGGGCGCGACGAAGGCCAACTCGACCAGCACGGCCCCGCGCTCGTCCCGACGCGGCACGCGGCGATGCCGTCGAGTTCTCATAGCGCGGTCGGCTCGATTCGCATCACGGTCTCGTCGTCGAAGGTCTTGGTCGATCCGAAGATGCCGGTGGGGTTGTGGTGCAGGATCGTGATGTGGACGCCCACGAAGTCGGGGGGTCCTCCCAAGCGGTCCTTGCGAGTGGTCGGGCACCAGTAGCGGTCCGGAGAGCTGACGCCACACGCGAAGTCGGTCTGCGGGCGCGCGAGGTCGGTCGCGGTGTACGTGTTGCACGTCGACGACGCCGTCGTCAGGCACGCGTTCATCCCCATGTTCGCGAGCGTCGCGTCGGGCCCGGTCGCCTTGAAGATCACGATGTGCGTGAGGTCACCCGAGTTCGCCAGCGTCTGCGTGTTCGACTTGATGGCCTGCAACACGTCGTAGTCGGCGTAGGAATTGCGACCCTCGACCGACGCGGAGCGCGCGGCCGCGCGGGTCGCCGACGTCAGCGTCAGGTAGTCGCGGAACGCGAGGCCGAACTCGAAGACTCCGAGCAGCAGGAGGATGAACACGGGCGACGCGAGCGCCGCGTCGACCAGGCTCGCGCCGCGGTCTCCACGTCGACGCGACAGCGACGATCGAGTGGATGGAGGCGAACGCATGTCCCGTCATCGGCCTTTTGGCCACTTTGATTGAGCCTTATTGCCCATTCGGGTGGGATCGAACCGACCTCCTACAGTGGGGCCGTGTCGAACTTCGTCGATGAGGCTGCGCTGTGCGTGAAAGGCGGTGACGGCGGCGCCGGCTGCATCTCGTTCCGCCGTGAGGCGCACACGCCAAAGGGTGGCCCCGACGGCGGTGACGGGGGCTCGGGGGGCGATGTCTGGCTGGTCGCCAACCGCAACGTGGCCTCGCTGCTGGCGTTCCGTGACCATCCCCATCGCACGGCTCGCAGCGGTGTGCACGGCCAGGGACAGAAGAAACACGGCGCAACCGGCGATGATCTGCTCGTTCCGGTGCCCGAGGGCACTGTGGTCAAGGATCGCGACGGGGTCGTGATCGCCGACCTCGTGAACCAGGGCGATCGGTGGCTGGCCGCGGCCGGCGGGCACGGTGGCAAGGGCAACACACGGTTCGTGTCGAACCGGCGCCGGGCGCCGGGATTCGCCGAGCAGGGTGAGGTCGGCGACGAACGCTGGATCTGGCTCGAGCTGAAGCTGATGGCCGATGTTGCGCTGGTGGGGTTCCCGAACGTCGGCAAGTCGACGATGGTCAGCCGCGTCTCGGCCGCGAAGCCCAAGATCGCGAATTACCCCTTCACGACGCTCGTGCCGAGCCTCGGCGTGGTGCGGCTCGACGACGGATTCGAGATGGTCGTCGCCGACATTCCGGGGCTGATCGAGGGGGCGGCGCAGGGTCGCGGGCTCGGTCACCAGTTCCTGCGTCACATCGAGCGGGCGAGAGTGCTGCTGATGGTCCTCGACCTCGCGGCGATCGACGGCGTCGGTCCCGACGAGCAGGAACGAGTGCTGCTCGCCGAGTTGGCCGAGTACCGACCCGAACTGCTCGAACGGCCACGGGTCCGCATCGGCTCGCGAGCCGACATGGCGGGTGACGATGCTGCGGTCGAGTTCGACGGTCTTCGAGTCTCGGCCGTCACGGGCGCCGGCGTTTCGGAACTCATCGGACTGCTGCGCGTCGCGGTCGAGGGCGCGCGCGACGAGGGTGGCGAGCCCGAGGCGTACGCGGTCCACCGGCCCGCGCCCGAGGGGATCCGGATCGTGCGCACCGACGACGGCGGTTTCGAGGTGCTCGGACGCGACGCGCTGCGAGCCGTCGGACTGTCAGATCTCACCAATCTCGAGGCGCTCGACTACGCGCACGAGCGGCTGGCGGCGTTGGGCGTCGACCGTGCGTTGGCCCGCGCCGGCGCGCGGCACGGCGACGTCGTGCACATCGGCAAGTTGAGCTTCGCCTACGAATCGGATGACCAGGTCAACCTCGTCGACGTGGATGGCGATCGATGAACGAGGTCGCGTCGGGGCGTGCCGCGTGATCGCCGTCGTCAAGATCGGCACCTCGTCGATCACCGACCTCGACGGATCGATCGACATCGCCGCGGTCGAGCGCGTCTGTGCGCACCTCGCAGTCGCACGCGCTGCCGGCCACCAGGTCGTGCTCGTGACGTCGGGCGCGATCGCCGCGGGCCTTCCCGCGCTAGGTCTGTCGGCGCGCCAGCGCCCCGCTGATTCGCAGACGCTGCAGGCGGTCTCGGCCGTCGGTCAGGCGCGCCTGATGGCCACCTACAACGAGGCCCTCGCTGCCGCGGGTCTCGCCGCCGGCGTGGGCGCGCTCGTTGCAGGGCAGGTGTTGTTGGCCCCGCTCGACTTCATGGTCCGTCAGCAGTATCTCCACGCGCGATCGACCCTCGGCCGGCTGCTCGAACTCGGCGTGGTGCCGATCGTCACCGAGAACGACGCCGTCGCCGATGATGAGATCCGCTTCGGTGACAACGACCGCATAGCCGCGCTCGTGGCGCAGCTCGTCGGCGCCGACGTGCTCGTGCTGCTGACCGATATCCAGGGGTTGCTCACCGCCGATCCCCGCCTCGACGACTCGGCGTCACTCATCGAGGACATCATCGAGGTCGACCACGAACTCGAGGCGCTGGCCGGAGGCACTGGATCGGCCCGCGGCAGCGGCGGCATGGCGACCAAGCTCGCGGCAGCGAAGATCGCCGCCTGGTCGGGCGTGCGGACGGTCATCGCGGCGGCCGACCGCGACCACGTGGTCGCCGACGCGATCGCCGCGACCTCTGGCGTGGGCACGATCGTCTGGCCGCGCGAGCGGCGTCTCGGATCGCGCAAGGTGTGGATCGCATTCGCCGTCGGCGCGTCGGGCCGTGTCCACGTCGACGAGGGAGCGCGTGTCGCGCTGGTCGAACGCGACCGTTCATTGCTGGCGCCCGGCATCACCAAGGTCGAGGGCGACTTCGCCATCGACGACGCGGTCGAGGTCGTCGGTCCCGAGGGCGATGTGTTCGCCAAGGGTCTCGTGCGGGCCTCCGCCGAGGCAGTCCGCGGGGCCGCGAGCGACCTCGGTGTCGTCATCCACCGCGACGATCTGGTGATGCTGCCCTGACCCGAGGCGGCTGAGCCGCTTTGACGCTCAGCCCGTCAGCCCAGGCCGCTCACGTGCAGCCGTTCACGGAGCCCTACGGGGCCATGATCGTGCAGGTCTGGGTGACTGGCGTCGTCTGCTCGGCAACTGCGGTGACGACCGGCGCGTCGCAGATCATGTACGAGAACACCTCGTGTGCCGACACCACGAGGCGCCCGGCCGGAACGTCGACGGTGAGCGTGCCGGCGGCGCCGCTCGTTCCCGATGCGACGATCGTGCCGCTGTGGCTGACGTCGACCGTTCGCGAGGTCGGGTAGGAATGACAGAAGGGCTCACCCGGTGGAGGAATCACGCCGCCGCACCACGTCTCGATCGTGGTGACGACGAGCTGCGTCGGTGGGGGAGTCGGCGGTGCACACGCGACGACGCCGAACGCCGGCTCGCGCACCGCGCCTGGTCAACTTCCCGCCGCAGAGCCGGTGGTGCCACCGGCGTCGGTCGCGGGGGCGGGCGTCGGCTCGGTCGCCGGCGCCGCTGCCTCAGCCGCGGCGGGTGCGGCAGCGGTCGCGGTCGCGGTCGCGAGCCCGAGGGAGGATCGGATCTGCTCGAGGCGTGCTTGCGCCTCGGCGTTGACCGACGATTGCTCGACCTCGAGCATCCGCGCTTCGACCGAGGTGCCGTCGAGCTCGGTTGTCGCGAGCGCCTTCGCGTGACGCGCCTCGATCTTGTCGCGGATCTCGTCGAACGTGGGCACATCAGCGCCGACCGACTCGGAGAGCGACGACATCGCCTTCGACATCTGTTCCTGCATCTTCGCCTGATCGAGCTCCGACAACAGCTTCTGGCGCTCGGCGAGCTTGCTCTGCAACTGCGCGCTGTTCTGTTGCACCGCTGCCTTGGCCTGGTCTGATGCCTGTGCGCCCTGGAGAGCGAGCGCTTTCAGTCCCTCGATCTCACGTTCGAGGCTGATCAACCGATTCGCGAACGCCTCGGCGGCGGTCGTCATCTCGGACGCCTTGGCGGTGTTGCCGGCCTTGGTCGCCTCGTCGACCATCAGCACAGCCTGGCGTGCGTTCAGGTTCAACTTCTCGAGCTCTTCCATCTTCTGGTCGAGCTGCATCCCGGTCTGCTTCTGGTTGGCGATGACGTTCGCCGCCTGCTCCTTGAGCCGTCGGTGTTGATCCTGCGCCTCGCCGATCGCCTGTTCGAGTTGGATCTTGGGGTCGGCCTTCTCGTCGAACGAACTCGACAGCTTGGCCCCGAAGTACTTCCACCACTTCTTCAGCGTCTTCAACATGGTGGCGATGCTAGGCCACCTTCGAGGAGGGGCGCCGCGGTCCGCCGGGCAATCGGCTGGTCAGCTCCGCGATGCCGTCAACCCGTAACGCCACGATTGCGATGAGGTAGATCACGAGGCCGACGGCGACGCCGACTGCGAGGCGCAGCACCCCTCCACCGCCGTGGTTCGCCCCGACGTTCGAGGTGACCGCCCACACGCCGGCGCCCATCGCGGCGCAGGCGATGGCGATGCGTGCCGCGGCGCCGGCGGTCGCCCGCGCGTCGGCCCTGCCGAAGCCGCCGATCGATCGGTGCAGACGTATCAGGGCGAGGATTGCGGCGACGAGGTAGGCGATCGCGTAGGCGTCGGCCAGCCCCGTCGAGCCGGACCCGACCAGCACGATGGCGAGGACCACGTTGAGCGTGTTCTCGATCGCGTTGATCACGAACGGCGTCCGCGTGTCCTTGCGCGCGTAGAACGCGCGCAACGCGTACAGGTAGAGCGAGAATCCGGGAAGGCCGACGGCGAACGCCGCGAGCGTGCGGCCGGTCACATCGGCGTCGAGGCTGTGGAAGTTGCCGCGTTGCAACAGCACGGCGATCAACGGCTTCGAGAGCAGGAACAACCCGACCGCGGCAGGGAGGATCACGATCATCATCATCCGCGCACCCTCGAGGAAATGGTGCTGGAACGCGGCATCGTTCCCGTCGGTCGCGGCGACCGTCAGCTCGGGCATGTGTGTGGTCATGATCGACACGGCGAACAGGCCGTGCGGGAGTTGGAAGAAGATGAATGCGGTCGTGTAGGCGGTGAGTGTTCCTTCGCCGTGGGTGTTCGCCAGGAGGACGACGACCCCCAGTGCGATCTGATTGGCGATGACGTACCCCACGGTCCAGCCCGAGAGGCGCGCCATCGCCCGCACGGCCCGGTGCCGCGGCGCGAAGTGCCAGCGGAGGCCCGGCAGCGAGTCACGGAGCGGCCCGAGCAGCACGACGCTCATACCGATGACTCCGGCCGTCGTGCCGAGTCCGAGGAGGAGCACGGTCGGGGAGTGGTAGCCCCGCAGCTCGAGGATCGAAGAACGCGAGTCGATGATGCGGGCACTGACGACGAGCAGGGCCGTGGTGATCAGGTTGTTGACGACGGGCGCGAATGCGGGTGCCTTGAAGATGCGCCGCGAGTTCAGCGCCGCGGTGGCGATCGTGGTGAGTCCGTAGAACAGAATCTGCGGGACGAGCAGGTCGGCGAGGGCCACGAGTGTGCGCAAGCGGACCAGCCGATGTGTCATCTTGCCGGCCCGAGCGTGGTCGCTGACGATGATGTGGTGGTAGATCGCCTCGGCACCGTGGACTGCGAGCAGCGAGCCGATCGTGATGACGACCAGGGCCACGAACGAGAACGTCACCAGCACCGACGGGGTCTCGTCGTCGTCATTCGCCCGAGCGTCGATGAACAGCGGGATGAGCGTGGCCGAGAGCACGCCGCCGACCAGCAGTTCGTAGATGAGGTTCGGCGCGACGTTCGCGGTGTTGTACGAGTCGGAGAGCGCGGTGCGCCCGAGGGCGTACGTGAGCGCCGCGACGCGCAACAGCCCCGTTGCCCTGCTCACTCCGGTGCCCATCGCCACGACCGCGGACGATCGCACGATGCCGTCGCGGGAGGTCATCGGTGGCTCATCCCGCGGCACTGCCGGCCGCGGTGTCGTCGACCGCCTGACGAAGGGCCTCCATCGAATCGAGGGCCTGTGAGACGTCGCCCTCGAGCGTGTCGAGGTCGGCGGGCTTGTAGGTCCCGGCCGAGAGTTCGACGCAGCGGGTCACTGCCTCGTCCAGTTGTGCGTTGAGGAGTCGGAGCTGATCGCGCGTCCTGCCGATCATGTCGGCCATCCGCGACGCTGCAGCCTTCTGGGCGACGAGTGCCTCGCGCGTCTCGGTGACCGTCGGCGAGGTCGTGCCGGCGGGGAGATCCATCAGTTCGCGGTCGATCTGACGCACATCGATGCTCTTGAAGGCAGTGTCGAGTGCGTTGCCGGCGCTCGCAGTTCGCCACGCTTCCTCGATGCCGCTCGAGATGCGCTCCCCGATTCCCGTCAGGCGCTCGTGCAGCGGTCCCGGCAGCGTCCGAGCGACGGCGGCATCGAACTGGACCCGGGCCTGCTGGGCATCGCGGACCAGTGATCGCCAGGGCTCGGCCAGCGAGCCGGCATCGATCCGCGGTGCCTTCGCCCCGCGCGGGATTGCCGCGGCGACGCGAACGCCGAATGCTGCCATGCCGGCGATGACCGCACCGATGGGTCCGAGGCCGAGCAGCACGCCGATCGCCGCGCCCGCTCCGGTCGACATGATCGCGCTGGGCGAGGTGATGGCGTGCGCCACCTTCGGCGTGAAGAAACGGTCGCGCAGCGAGACCGTCATCAGAAGTTGCTCACCACCTGGGTGAAGACCTTGCCGATCGTCGTGGCGTCCGTGGCGTTGTAGGCCGCCGCGTTCGAGGCCTCAGAGATCGTCTTCAGTGTTGCCATGTCGGCGTCGCCGCCGTACCCGACCGTGAACATGCGGATCGGCTTGGAGCCCTCACCCTGCGATCCGTCACGCAGCGCGTTGATCAGCGCCTGCTGCTGCTGGCGGTCGTCGGTCCGGTCGGCGTCGTCGTTCTTGCCATCGGTCAGCAGGATGACGGCGTTGATTCGCGCTGGGTCGTAGCTCGTCAGCATGGTCTGGTAACTCCCGAGCGCGACGCTGAAGAGCGGCGTGTTCGCGACCACGGCAAGGTTCTCGATCGACGCTCGGAGTTTCTCCTTGTTCGCTCCGATCGGTGTGAGCGGCTGCACGTCCTGGAAGTCGGGATGATCGGACGGCCCCACGCCGGTCGAGAAGATCCGCAGGCCGACCTCGTCGTTCGGATCGAACTGGTCGAGCGCGCCGAGCACCGCCTGCTTCGAGAGGTCGAGCTTCGACTGGCCGCTTTGCCCCACCGTCTCGCCCATCGACCCCGACACGTCGAGGACCAGCAACACACGAGCGGCTTTGCGGTTCGAGGCCCACTGGTCGAGCAGCTTCACGAGGACCGCGGGGTCGGGCACGCTCAACAGCGTGCGGGGCTGCGCGGCGTCGACGTGGTTCGCCGCGACGATCGGCGTGTCGATCTTCACGTTCGGGTTGCCGGGGCGGAAGCCCGATTCGAGCACCTTGGACTGGTTCGCGGGCTGCTGTAGGAACTCCTCGAACTTCGCGGCGGCCTGCTTCTCCTGGTCGTCGACCCAGGGGGCGTTCAAGACGTAGAACGGATTGTCACTGTAGAGCGTGCCTTCGCTGGGGTAGATGGCCACGAGCGGGATCTTCGGGGGCCGCGCCTGCTCACCCGGGTCGAGCACACCGTCGGGATTGCCGAGGTTGTAATCGATGAGCGACTTCTCCTCGATCGCGACCGCCGACGCGTAGGTGAGTGCGGCGTCGCGCCGATCGGCGCGGAACCAGCTGTTGAGGAACGTCATCGTGATGTCGCCGTAGTGGACGACCGACGACTCGATACCCCGCGAGAACGCCACCACCTTGGGATCGTTGAGATCCTCCGTGCTGAGTCCCGACGTCTTCGCGGTCGCCGCGTAGGTCTGCGCGATCAGCGCGGACAGCCCCGACGTCGAGAAGTTCGGATTGGTCTTGCCGAGGCGAAACGGCCCCCACTCGGGGTGCCCGTACGCGCCCCAGCCCCCCGGGCTGTTGGCCAACTTGAGGATGTCGGCCCACCCCACGGGCTTGGCCGGATAGCCGAGCGCGTCGGCCATCGGCTTGGGCATCGCGATCACCAGTGGCGTCAGCATGAAGGGCTTCGCGTCGACCGGCGCCATCGCGGTCTTGCCCGCAGCGCCGAGCCGCTGATTGAGGATCGCGCCCCACGACGACGCGGCGGGCGACCAAATCACCGGCCGCGGGCCATCAGCCTTTTCGTCCCAGGTCGACGACAGCAGCTTGGCGGCCGCGCCGGAGGCCTTCACCTGTGGTCGCACGAAGATGCACCGACCATTGCCGAGCTTCTGCCGCTGGGCGTTGAAGGTCTTCGCCAACGACTTGATGAGCTGGATCTTCTCCGACGAGACCGTCATGTCGATGACCATGCAGTCGCCAGGGTCGTTGAACTCCGACACCGAGGTCGCCGAACTCGACGAAGAGTTGCCGGCCTTCACGCAGCTCGCCGCGAGGAGGATCGCCGCGAGCACGACGGCAGCGGTACGGATCGATCGGTGTTGGTTCATTTCGTCAGATCCTTCCAGAGCTGGCCGATCGCATCGATCACCGCGGCGTCGGGCAGAGCGGTTTTCGATGCGCTGTTCGACGTGGACCATCCTGTCGCGTTCATGGCCGCGGCGACGGGGCGGCTTCCCAATCGCGAGACGACCGATGCACTTGTCGTGCCTGCGGCGCCGAAGATCATCGCCCGCGCCGAGATCACCGGCGTCGGGGTGATCGCGACGATGCCGCGCAGCGGTGTCGACGTGAGCGTCGTCGCGTAGCCGCCCAGGCCGACCGCGGTCAGGTACGCCGGCTGCCCGAGGAGGATGTCGACGGGCGACGGAGCGTCGGTGCGGGCGCCGCGGGCCGCCGTCACGTTGGCAAGTGTCGAGGAGAGCGAGTCGTAGTGGTCGCTGAGATCGTTGGTCGACAGTGTCGACTTTCCGATTTCGGCGACGGTGAACGCCGTCGCGGTGAGCAGGCCGGACGTGTACGAGGCCGGGGCGATTCCGATGGTCAGCGCCGGCCCGCCGTCCGTGAGTGGTCGACTGGCGTTCGCGGCGAGGCACTTCCACGACACCGTTGACGGGCCGCACTTCTTCTCGAGCGCGGCGCGTTGGTCGGCGGCGAGCGCCAGATCGAGGTTCGCGGTGCCGACCGGCGTGCCCGACCTGTCGAGTACGTCGGGCAGATCGTTGACGGAACGCCGGATCCTGACGATGTCGGCCCAGGGATCGGCGACGATCCAGGCATCGGCGCCCAGGGTCGCTCCGGGCTTGGCGAGGCGGTTGGTGGTGTCGCCCGGCGCTTCGGGGCGCGCCGTGATGAGAGTGTCCGCCTTGGCGAGTTGTTGACAGGCGTCGTTGAACTCGGTGCTGCACAGCAGGCTGATCGAACGGGCGGTGCTCGGTCTGGTCGTCGACGGCGTCGACGTGTCGTCGATCGCGCGGCGGATGAGGATCGCCCCTGCGACCATGACCACGGCAGCCGCCACGGCCAGCGCGCGCTTCACGCCCTCGCGGCCTTCGGTGTCTCGATGTCGCCGGAGAGCAACGTCATCAGATCCTGCTCGGTCGGCGTGGCGATCTTCACGACGCGGGTCGCCTGACGGCCGACGGCGGCCTCGAAGAGATTGCGGGCGACCCGGCCGTTGCCGAATCCCTTGACGCGTGGCATCGCAGCGAAGGTCGCGACGAGCGTCGCCTTGGCTTCGTCGCTGAGTTGGTAGCGGTTCTTGTCGCAGATGCCCTCGAAGATCGCGGCGAGTTCGTCGCCGGTGTAGTCGGGGAAGGTGATCGTCTTCGGGAACCTGCTGTGCAGACCTGGGTTCGCGTCGATGAAATCGGCCATCTCGACGGGATAGCCGGCCACGACGAGTGCGACCCGGTCGCGGCGGTCCTCCATCAACTTCACGATCGTGTCGATGGCCTCGCGCCCGAAGTCGTTGTCGCCGCCACGGGCGAGCGTGTACGCCTCGTCGATGAACAGCATGCCGCCGTCGGCCTCGTCGAACTTCTTGACCACCAGTGGCGCCGTCTGCCCGACGAATCCGGCGACGAGTGCGCTGCGATCGGTCTCGACCAGGTGGCCCTTGGTCAAGGCGCCGAGGCTCAGGTAGATCTGAGCGAGCAGGCGCGCCACCGTGGTCTTGCCCGTACCCGGATTGCCCACGAAGACGAGGTGCAGGCTGGTGTCGATCGTGGGCAGCCCGTGCTGCGTGCGCAGCTGGCCGACTCGGAGCAGATCGCCGACGAGGCGCACCTCGGTCTTGACGCCCGCGAGCCCGACGAGTCCGTCGAGTTCGGCCATGAGGTCTTCGAGTGGGCGCGGCGGCGTCTCGGGCGCGACCGGTCCCTTGCTCGCGACATCTGCCGCCGCGGGATCGGCGGTGTCGGGGATTCGGCGTCCGGGGGTCGCGGACGCGGGGCCGTGGTCACGGAGGTGGCCGAGCAGCATCGCCCGGTACGCGCCGATCGCCTCGAGTTGGATCGTCGTGGTGAGCGCATCCATCGACGCGATCAGGTGCGCGATGTCCATTGCGCGGTGGTAGTAGACGGTCGCGCCGGCCGTCTCGTTCTGCCGGTCGCTGGTGACGAGGATGTCGTACAGCGTGGTCGGTGTGGTGAGCCACTACTTCTTGTTGGTGAGCATGTCGGTGTTGCGCAATGTCGCGGGAGTGGCGCCCGCCAGGTGTATGTCGGGCATGAGCGGCCCGAACGTCTCGATCAGGGCCCACAGCTCGGTGTCGGCGTGGCGATCGTCGACGTCGATGAACGCCACGCACAGATCGAACGCCTCGTCGACGACGAGGTCACGGAGCGATGTCGCCGGTTCGGTCGTCGTACGGCCGTTGGCCGCGTCGCCATCGGCGGCGGATCGCTCGAACGCGGCTGTCACCTCGTCGATGAACGTGCCGACCATCTCTGCCAGGGCTGTCGAGGCGCTCACGACTCCGGAGGCTATCGGTTGGTCCTCTCGGCCAACGGACCCGGCAGGGCGGTACGCTCGGTGCCGGTAGGGGTGATCGCGAATCACGATTGACCGACCGGTCAAGTCGGTCGGTAACGTGGCGCGATGGAATTCCGCTTCGACTCGGTCGCCGACGTTCGCACCCGCCTCGAGAAGGTCGACTACCTCTCCGACGACAGCATCGCCGGCATCGTCTATCTGGCCGATCGTCTGCAGAAGCCGATCCTCGTCGAGGGTCCGGCGGGCACCGGCAAGACGCAGCTCGCCAAGTCGGTGGCCGAGATCACCGGCGCCCGACTGATCAGGTTGCAGTGCTACGAGGGCCTCGACGAGTCGAAGGCGCTCTACGAGTGGAATTACAAGAAGCAGCTCCTGCGCATCCAGGCCACGAAGACCGAGGGCGAGGGCGCGGCCTGGGACCAGATCGAGGAGGACATCTTCTCCGACGACTTCCTGCTGACGCGACCGCTGCTCGAGGCGATCCGCGCCGAAGATCCCGTCGTACTGCTCATCGACGAGGTCGACCGCGTCGAGGTCGAGACCGAGGCGCTGCTGCTCGAGATCCTCTCCGACTACCAGGTGTCGATCCCCGAGCTCGGCACGATCACCGCGCGACAGATCCCGCTCGTGTTCCTCACGTCGAACAACACCCGCGAACTCTCCGAGGCCCTCAAGCGGCGTTGCCTCTTCCTCCACATCGACTACCCCGACATGGAGCGCGAGAAGGCGA
>JAYTFP010000065.1:0-4287 GCA_043734285.1 Acidimicrobiaceae bacterium | reverse complement strand
CCTGGGCGGCGGCTTCGGGAGCGCGTACGTCGACGGCGAGCCCCCGACAGCGGCTGCGTACGGCGCCGCGATCCTCGCCTCGGTCGACCAGCGGGTCGGTTCGCTGACCCGAGCGCCGATGATCGTCGAGCCGGGACGATTCCTCGTCGGCGACGCTGGTGTGATCGAGACCGAGGTCGTGCTCGTCGCCCACAAGGACCCGGCCGTCGACGAGCGTTGGGTGTTCATCGACGTGGGCGTGTTCACGGGGTTGTTCGAGGTGATGGGCGAGGCGATCCGCTATCCGATCGTGACGCCGCGCAGCGGTCCCGACGGGGCGGTCATCATCGCCGGCCCGACGTGCGACAGCGTCGACGTGCTCTACCAGCACTGCGGCTACCGGCTCCCGCTCGAGCTCGCCGAGGGTGACCGGGTCGAACTGCTGACCACCGGTGCGTACACGACGACGTATTCGACGGTCGGCTTCAACGGGTTCGAGCCGCTCGCGGTCTACTCGCTGCCCCCGACGACCTGACCCCGCAAGTTCGTCACTCGATGGCCAGCAACTCCTCGGCGGCCTGACGGACCTGCCAGTCGACGTCGTCGGCCATCTCCTCGAGCATCGCGTCGACGTCGTCACCCTCGAACGCGACGAGGGCGAGCACCGCGCGCCGACGCACTGTCGGCTTGTCTCGGCAGCCTGCGAGCACGGCGTCGCGCCCGCGTTCGTCGCCCAGCGAGCCGAGCGCCGCGACGGCGTTCTCACGGCACAAGGCGTCGTCGTGGGCGGTGGCGATCTCGCAGAGTCGCTCGACGATCGCGTCCTCGGGTTCGACCTGCTCGCCGGCGGCGAAGCAGGCGGCCTCGCACACCGACGGATCGTCGTCCTCGAGGAGCGCCCGGAACGCGACCGGATCGACGAGATCGGCGCGCGCCGTCGCGGCCACGAGCGCGGCGCGACCGCGCACGATGGCCGAATCGTCACCGATTGCGGTGGTCAGATCATCTTTTTCCAGAGCGCCGCGACGCAGGAGTGCGCCGAGAGCCGAAGCGCGAATCTTCGGGTCAGCATTGACGATCAGGCCCCGAACTGCGTCGAGATCACCCTGCCGACCAGCGATGACGGCAGTACGGCGCGAAACTACCTCTGGACGCGATAACACGAAGTCAGCCTAAACTGGTGGACCTTCCCAAGAAAGAAATTCAGGAGGAGACCTCATGTCTCATATGGTGATCTTCCAGACTCCCGACGGCAACCCTGGCTACAACCAGTTCGAAACCGTCGACGAGGCTGTTCGATTCGTCGAGAAGCTTCGCAACGAGCAAGACGTCGAGAACGCGAGAATGTTCGCGCTCGAAGAGGTCAAGTTCGAGTTCAAGGCGTACTACAGGGTCGAGCTGCCGATGCTCAACCGCACGAACCCGCCTGCTGCGTCCGACATCCCCGCGCCGGCACCGCCCGACGCGAACGTCGCTCCGTCGTTCGCCTCCGGCGACGATGCCGACTCGCCCGTTGGCGTCACCGCCTCGGCCGGCCGAGGCGACGACATGGCGTCGTTCGGTGGAGCCACCGCTCCGAGCCCGACCTTCCTGGCGGCAGCCCCGCCGGTCAACGGCGCAGCCGATGCGCCGAACGGCGACGCCCCGTCACGGCGCGGTCTGTTCGGTCGCTGATCCCACGCCTCCGGGCGCATCGCGGCGACCATCCTCATCTGGGAAGTCGTCGGCGTGCCGTCCCGCCTGTGATCTGCGCTCTGTGAGCGCAGCCCTCAGTGCTGGATGAGCACCCCGATGGCGAGGACGGCCACCCCGACGATCGTGGCGAGCATCGCCGCAGTGCCCAGCGTGAAGACCAGCAGTCCGAGCACCGCTCGCAGTCGTACGAGTTTCGTGATCCGGATCCCGCTCCCTGAGAACATGTCAGGGCCGGGATCCGGTTCGCGTCGGGCGAGGATTACCTTTGCCGGCGACATGGTCACGCCCTCGATCACGGCCTCACGCGTCCCGAGCACGGTCCGATGACCGAACAGCGCGCGGGCGATGTAGGCCGCACCCGCGACGGTGATGATCAGGCCGAGCAGCAGGGGGAACATGACGGATCGACGATACCGTCCACGATCCTTCCTGCGGTGCCGCCGCGGGCCCGCCGACGGATCTGGCCGTGGGTCGTCGGCATGCTGGTCGCATCGCTTCTCGCGACGGCCTTCCTGCTGCCGCTGCCGTACCACGTGCACAGCGCGGGGGTCGTCCGCGCCACCGAGCCGCTGATCTCGGTCGAGGGCGGCCACGGCTACCCGTCGAAGACGCAGATCATGTTCCTCACAGTCTCCGAGCAGCAGGCCACGCCCGCGTTGTTGCTCTGGGCCTGGCTCGACAGCACCGTCGACGCCGAGAAGGACCCCGACCATCCCGCGCAGACCGACCAGCAGGAGCAGGTGGTCAACAAGAAGGCGATGGAAGAGTCGAAGCTCGACGCGCTCTATGTCGCCTACAAGAAGCTCGGGTACTCCGTGGAGATCCACGGGACTGGCGCGTTCATCGCCGCGATGCTGCCCGACCTGCCCGCCGCGAAGGTGTTCTCACAGGGTGACGTCATCACCGCGATCGACGGACACCCGGTGCAACTCGCCGACGACGTGCGCCCGCTCCTGGTCGACAAGCCGATCGGCGCGACGGTCGAGGTGAGCGTGCGCCGCCACGCCGACGGCACGACGAAGGTGGCCTCGATCAAGCTGGGTCGTAACAGCAACGATCCCAGTCACGGCTTCCTCGGCGTGAGCCTCGAGACGGCCGACCAGACGCCGACGTTCCCGTTCTCGACGAAGATCGACTCGGGCGACGTCGTCGGCCCGTCCGCCGGCCTCGCATTCACGCTCGGTGTCATCGACCGCCTGACGCCGGGCGACCTCGCGGGCAACCGCAAGATCGCCGTGACGGGCGAGATCGCCCTCGACGGCACGGTGGGCAACATCGGCGGGATCGCCCAGAAGATCGTGGGCGCCAAGGAGGCCGGCGCGACCGAGTTCCTGTATCCAGCGGGGACCCCGGCCGACGAGGTCGCGAGGGTCCGCAAGATCGCCGGGAAGTCGATCTCGCTGCATCCGGTGGCCACCCTGGACGACGCACTGAAGGTCATCGCCCCCGGCGGCATCCCGGCTGCTGCGCACTAGCCCGAACCATGCCCGCGAGCACAGACCGATGGTCGTACCATTCCGACATGTCCAGCTCCTCGCGCGACCAGGCATCCCTTGATCCCAACGAAGCGGGGCGGCGCGAGTTCTCCAAGGCGCGCAAGGGTTTCGCGCCGAACGAGGTCCGGGCACACATGCTGGCCCTCGCCGATGAGATCAAGCGGCTCCAGGGCATCGAATCGCAGCTCTCGGCGAAGGTCGACCAGCTCGAGGTGCGGATCAGCGATCAGGGTTCGCTCGACCCGGGCCATCTCACGAAAGTGCTCGGCGAGGAGACCGTTCGGATCATCGACGCGGCCCGCGAGGCGGCCGACGAGCTCCGGGCCCACGCGGATGAGACCGCGTCGCGCACCATCAAAGAGGCCCAGGACCGCGTCAACGAGCTGAACACCGAGGCGGCGGAGCTGCGCGAGTCGTCGGCTCGCGACGCCGACGAGCTGCTCGGGTCGGCCCGGGGACGCGCCGACGAGCTGCTCGCTGACGCACGACGCACTGCGGACGAGGTCACCCGCGAGGCCGAGGAGGACTCGGTCGCGATGCGCGAGAAGGCGGCGAGGATCCTCGCCGATCGCACCGAGGAGGCCGATGCCGAGGCCGCCCGCATCCGCGAGGCCGCGCAGGAGTCGAAGGCCGAAGCCGATGCCTACGCGTCGCAGACCCGCACCGACTCCGACGAGTACGCGGACCGGGTACGGCGTGAATCCGACGAGATGGGCGCGCGAATCCGCAGCGACGCGACGGCGGCCGCGGAGCAGCGCGCGGTCGAGGCCGACGAAGCCGCCGACGAAGAGATCGAGGCCGCTCGCGAGCGCGGTCGCGAGATGATCCGAGAGGCGAAAGAGGCGCGCGAGAAGATGCTGCGCGACCTCGCAGAGCGCCGCAAGACAGGTCGCCAGCAGCTCGAGGCGCTCCGCGCCGGTCGCGAGCGGCTGCTCGACGCGTTCGAGGCTGCTCGCACCGCGCTCGACGGGGCGACCGAGGAGCTGGTGGTCTCGCTGCCCGAGGCGCGCGACGCGGCCGACGCCGCGGCGCGGTCGGTCAACGACGACATCGACGAGGCGGTCGGCGAGCTCGAGCAGGAGATCGTCGCGAGCCGCGAGCGAGGAGCGCGGGGCAG
>JAYTFP010000064.1:0-4631 GCA_043734285.1 Acidimicrobiaceae bacterium | reverse complement strand
TGATGGAGGCGGGGCCTCAGTCCTGATGGAGGCGGGGCCTCAGTCCTGATGGAGGCGGGGCCTCAGTCCTGATGGAGGCGGAGCCTCAGCGGGTGTCGGCGCTCGAGTGCAGCCAGGTCGAGACCTCGCTCACGACACCCTCGGCGTCGAGGCCCAACTGCGTGAGGAGGGCGTCGGGCTTGCCGTGCGGCAGGTAAGCCGACGGCACGCCGAGCACGCGGACCGACGGACCGCCGGTCGGGGCGAGATCGCGCAGCGCGTCGGCGATCGCGGAGCCGACGCCGCCGTCGCGGAGCCCGTCCTCGATCGTGACCACGAGGTGGTGGCGAGCCGCGTCGGCCAGCATCTCCGCGTCGAGCGGCTTCACGACACGGGGATCCCACACCGTCACCGACACGCCCTGTTCGGCGAGCGTCGCCGCCGCGGTGCGCGCCGCATGGAGCATCTTGCCGACGCCGATGATGCAGACGTCGTCGCCCTCGATCACCTTGCGGCCCGACAACCCCGAACCGACGTCGCCAGGCTCGGACGGCGGGGGCATCGTCTTTGGGAACCGGATCGCCGACGGTCCGTCGCACAGGTCGAGCGCGTCGGTCAGCATCCGCGACACCTCGCCGTACGACGACGGGGCGAACACCGTCATGCCCGGCACCTTGGTCAGCAGCACCATGTCGAGCACGCCATGGTGCGACGCGCCGTCGTCGCCGGTGATGCCGGCGCGGTCGAGTGCGAACACGACCGGCTGCCCGTGGAGCCCGACGTCGAGGTTGACCTGGTCGATCGCGCGTGTGAGGAACGTCGAGTAGACCGCGACCACCGGGCGCAGCCCGCCCATCGCCATGCCGGCAGCCGCGGTGACCGCGTGTTGTTCGGCGATCCCCACGTCGATCAGGCGCCCTGGGAATCGCTCGCCGAACGGCAGCAGGCCGGTCGAGTCGGGCATCGCCGCGGTCAGTGCCACGAGCTCGGGCCGCGTGCGGCCGGCCGCGACCATCGCCTCACTGAACGCCGCGGTGTACGAACCCGGCTTCAGCTCGGAGGTGTCGTGCATCGCCTTCACCTGATCGTTGATCGCCGGCTCGTAGCCGCGACCCTTCTGCGTCAACACGTGGAGGACGACCGGGCCCGGCATGGCCGCAGCGTTGGTCAGCGCGCGCTCGAGGCCGGCGATGTCGTGGCCGTCGAACGGACCGAGGTACTTGACGCCCAGGTTCTCGAAGAACGCCGGCGGTTCGAGGATCTCGCGCACGGCGGCCTTCGCGCCGGTCACGCCGCGTTCCATGAGCGTGCCGACCATGGGCAGGTCACCGAGCAGCCGCTCGAGGCGCGCCTGCTGGCGCCGATAGGTCGGGTTCGACCGCAGACGAGACAGGCTCTCGCCGAGGCGTGAGACGGTCGGCGCGTAGCTGCGGCCGTTGTCGTTGAGCACGACGATGACATTGCGGCCCGAGTGTCCGAGATTGTTCAGGCCCTCATACGCCATGCCGCCGGTGAGCGCACCGTCGCCGATGACCGCGACGATGCGACGCTTCGGGTCACCCTGCAGGTACTGCGCCGTCGCGAGTCCGTGGGCGTAGGAGAGGACCGTCGAGGCATGGGAGTTCTCGATCCAGTCGTGCGGCGACTCGGCGCGGTTCGGATAGCCCGACAGCCCGCCCTGCTCGCGAAGGTGGTCGAAGTCGGCGCGTCGGCCGGTGACCATCTTGTGCACGTACGCCTGGTGGCCCGTGTCCCACAGGAGCAGGTCGTTGGGCGAGTCGAACACGCGGTGCAGCGCGAGCGTGAGCTCGACCGCGCCGAGGTTCGATCCGAGGTGACCGCCCACCCGGTTGACCACCTCGACGAGGAACTCACGGATCTCGGTGGAGAGCTGGTCGAGCTCGGTATAGCTGAGTCGTCGAAGGTCGGCAGGACTGTTGACACCGTCGAGCAGCATGTGTTCCGTGTACCTCCACGGGTGCGAGGGCGTCACCCAATCTACGCCGTCGACGGGCGGTCGGTGGCATCCCCCTGTGGGTCAGCCAGGGTTGCGACGGGCCGGGTGGGCGCCCACGGCGAACGAAGGAGCGCCGAGCGAGCTCGTCGCCACGGTCAGCAGATACACCGTCAGACCCAACGAGATCGCGCCGCCGCGGCTCGCGTGCACCGCGCCGAAGAACAGCACGAACGCGCCCTCGCGGACGCCGAGTCCGCCGATGCCGACGGGCAGGTTCTGGGCGATCGCCGCAGCGGGGAAGAAGGCCAGGACGACACCCAGCGTCACCTGGTCGACGCCGATCGCGCGGGCTGCCATCCACACTGCGACGCACTGGATGAGTTGGAATCCGACGCCGGCCAACAGCACGCCGCCGGCGTCGCGGGGAGCGCGTCGGAGTGCGTCGACCCCGAGATGGATCGCAGCCAGGAAGCGCCGCCAGCCCTCGACCACATCGAGCTCGGCGTTGAACCGGCGGTTCGAGGCGACGGCCAGGATCACGATCAGCGCCACGAGGGTGACGCCGTCGATGGTCAGCGCGGTCGTGGTCGCGCCGCCGAGATGGAGCAGTCGCGGCTGCGCCGTCAGCGCGACCGCGCTGATCGCGGGGAGGACGAGCCATCCGGTCAGCCGCTCGATCGTGACCGAGGCGAACGAGCGCGGCATCGAGTCGATGTCGCGTCCGAGTCGTGCGAGGCGCACCACGTCGCCGCCGAACGCGGTGGGGAGCACGTTCGACACGAACTGCGCAGCGAGGAAGTGCGAGAACAACCGGCGGAACGGGGGTGGCGTGGCGAGTGCGTCGACGACGCGTTGCCAGCGCAGCGTCGACATTGCGAACGCGCCGATCATCGCGACCGCTGCCCCTGCGAGCCACAGCGGAGTGGTCGATCGCCAGGTCGGGATCAGGTCGTGCAGCGAGACGTCGGGAACTCGCCAGGCGAGCACCGCGAGCATGAGCAGGCTCACGGCGATGCGCAGGATCAGCCCCCACCGCGAGCGACGCGGCGGCTCGGGCTCGAGGGTCGAGTCGGTGTCCAATGGTCTCTGTTTCGAGGGCTAGCGGATAGGTCGGCGGTGGCTGAATGCTTGTCGGCTTCGCCGACTGGACGCTCTCCTGATGGAGCGTGCCGCCTTTCGGCGCACGCTCGTTCCGACGCTACTCCGCACCGCCCGGCAGTAGCGTGGTGCGATGGAGGGGAAGACGCGGCGCGTCGGCACGGTCGAATTGGCGACGATCGAATCCGGCGCGGGTGGCGCGCCCCTGCTCGCGGTGCACGGTTTCACCGGTTGCAAGGAGGACTTCGCCGACGAGCTCGACGCGCTGGGCGACCTCGGGTTCCACGTCGTGGCCCCCGACCTCCGCGGCCACGGCGACAGCACGCATCTCGACGACGAGGCGGCGTACTCGTTGGAGTCCTTCGCCGCCGACATGTGGGCTCTGGCCGACGACCTCGGTTGGGAGCGGTTCCACCTGATCGGACACTCGATGGGTGGCATGGTCGCCCAGGTGATGGTGCTCGACCGACCGGGGCGGGTCGATCGCCTGGTGCTGATGGACACGCATCACGGTGTGGTGCCGGGCCTCGATGCCGACCTGATCGAGATCGGAGTGCAGCTCGCGCGCACCGAGGGGTTGGCGGTGATCCAGGAGCTGCTGAAAGCCGGGGCCGATCCAACTGACAATCCCGCCTACCACCGCCTCTGCGCCGAGCGGCCGGGCTATCAGGAGTGGGCCGAGTCGAAGATGCTGCGTGCATCGGCGGTCATGTATGCGTCGATGCTCCAACAGCTGATCGGGGCGACCGATCGCCTCGACCTTCTCGACTCGGTCACGTCACCGACCCTGGTGCTCGTCGGTGAGCTCGACCTCTCGTTCGTCGACGCCTCGCGGGCCATGGCCGAGCGCATCCCCAATGCCGTGCTCGACGTGCTCGCCGATGCCGGACACAGCCCGCAGTTCGAGGCCGCCGAGGCCTGGCGCACGTCGGTGCACGGGTTCTTGCGCCCGTCCTGACCTGAGCCTGCGCCGAGAGGCGGCAGGCTCCATCGAGGGAGTGGCGAAGCCGTCAGTCGGCGATCCTCAGTCAGCAAGTCGGAGCGCGACTGCGGGGAGGATCTTCGCCGCCTGCCGGGCGGGGATCGCGGTCGCCGCGAGCGACGCGATGAGCGGGATCGTGCCCGCCACGACCAGCCCGCTCCATGGGATCACGAAATGCAAGGTCTGCCCGCTGAACGCGCCCGAGTTCACGACCACCTGATAGGCCGTGATCAGCGCGAGTCCGCCGCCGATGAGGACGCCCTGCACCGCGATGAACGTCGCCTCTATGAGGAAGGCCCGCGAGATGACGCTGGCGGGGAAACCCATCGCCCGGAGCACGCCGATCTCGTGGCGGCGTTCGCGGACGGCCCGCACCATGACCACGCCCAGCCCCGCGACTCCGATCAGCAGTCCGAACGCGAGGTACCCCTCGAGCAGGCGGATGAAGGCGGTCGTTCGTGAGAGCCCCTCGGTGACGAGGTCGCGGAACGACGAGACGGTCGCTCCTCGGTCGATGAACGCGTTCGTCAGACGCGTGTCGGCGGTGGTGCGGTCGACGCCGGCGCGCAACCGCACGAACGCGCGGTCGTCGACCGCTGCCGGCGCCAAGAACGA
>JAYTFP010000063.1:0-14440 GCA_043734285.1 Acidimicrobiaceae bacterium | reverse complement strand
ACCGAAACGAAACCATCGGGTCGGGTCGTTACGCGCCGCCGCGAGTCGACGCGGTCTACGAGGAGATGGCGCGCCGGGCGGAGGTGCTGCTCGAGCGCGGCTGTCGCGTCGTGCTCGACGCGTCATGGCTCGACCCGGCGCGCCGCGACACCGCCAGGGACCTGACCCGACGTACCACGAGCCCGTTGCACGAGCTTCGCTGCGACTGCCCGCTCGAGATGGCCACGGCGCGGGTCGGCGCCCGGCTCGCCCAGGGCACCGACGCGTCGGAGGCGACACCCGATGTCGCACGATTACTCGCGGACACCGCGCCGCCGTGGCCCGAGGCCGTCACCGTCGACACCAGCGCGGATCTCGACTCGGCCATCGAGCATGCGTGCTCGGTCGTCGCGACCTCTTGAGCGTCAGCGTTCCTACGGGACGACGGGTTGGGGCCCAGATAGATCGAGCATGACCGCGAACAGCGACCTGGCACCATCGTCCGCATCGCCGACATGGCGGTTGGTCCACGCGGAATACACCATGTCGACCGCACCTCGCGGGGCGGCGAAGAGCTAACCCCCGCCGGATCCTTCCCGTCCTGACCCCGACGAGAGGAACGGGCCGGCCGAAGTCTCGTGGCACGGGCCCGACGGGGAATCGCACGAGGCGACCGCCGTGCCGTAACCCGTGGTGTCCCACCGTCCGCCGGAGAAGAGGAGTTGGAGGCCCTTCGGTGTGCGCACCATCGACGGTCCCTCGATGACGCCTTGCTCCCACGCGTGATCATCGTGCAGCAGCTCGACCGCTGCGCTGGTCAGGCTCCGCCCATCGGACGCGAGCCGCGCCGACCAGATCTTGACGGGGAGGTTGCAACAGTTCCCGTCGCTCTTCCACACGAGTGCCGGTAGATCGCTTGGCGATGCAGGCAGCGAAGGCATCACCGCGTCGCGACCCGCCACCAGTGCCGCCGCGCCCGCTGCTGCCGCATGCCGCACCGACGACCAGCACGACGACCAGCGTTGTACGCGTTCAGCTCCCTGGCTGAACGCTCTCGATGCTCGGGATGTCGGTCGAGTGCATCCACTCCCTCAGCGCGAGCGTCGCTTCGACGTCGCCGCGGTTGTATGCCAACAGCCATTCGCGCGCGGTCGCGGAGTCTTCGGTGTCTCCGACGGCGGCTTCATACCGAAGCATCGACTCGCCGCCGCCGGCGTCGTCGACTTCCCAGCGGAATCCGGTGATCGGTGCGGCGACCTTGAGGCTGCTCGATCCGCCGGTGATCAGTTGGTCGTCCCAAACCTGCAACATGTCGACCCACTCGTCGCTGTCGATGAAGGCGTTGACCTCGTCGGCGATAGCCGCGGCGAGTCCGAGTCGTTTGAGGAACCGGTTCTCTGCCTGTTCGCTGTAGCAGTACGCGCGAAAGCTGCGCCGTGCGGCGAGTGTCGTCGACCGCAGCTCCATGAACGAGCGCCAGAACCGCAACGAGTTGTCAGTCTCGACATCCGGCGTCATCGGATCCCAGGTCACGAACGCTTCGTAACGACTGACGACTGGGTCGGCTGAACCCCGGTCGGTCACCAGCACACCCCACAGGTAGCAGCCCTCCTCGACGTTCTCCATGTCGACATCGACCTCAACGTCCGCTCGCGGAGCGACCACGGCATCAACTCCGCGCTTGCGATACGCGGGCTCGGGTCCGAGTGCAGCCCGGGCCAAGTCGATGTGCAAGGGAAGTGCCCTCAGCCCCGACCCGGAGTAGCCCGCGGTGCGTTCGTCGAGGGCCGCGAGCTCGGCGCGGTTGGTGACGCCGTGGTCGCGGTGCACCTTCCATTGGGCCCAACCGATTCGCGGGAGGAGCGACACGTCGCCCGAGCCAGCCTCGAGCCGCGGCCGGCAGTAGTCCCACCAAGGACAGTCGGCGCACTCCGACACCTTGACCGGAACGACAGCGAGATCGACCGAGGCATCGCGTTGGTGCTGCTGCGCAACCGCGATCACGTCGAGTCGGAAGTCGAACTCGAAGTCGTACCGCTCCATCGTCGAGCGGAGCTTCGAGTTCTCAGTGACCGAAGGGGTTCTCCACGCGGGAAGGTCGAGGTCGTACCAGACGACCTTACGCTCCGTTCCGATGATCCCCGCCCATCTGCCATCGTCGGTCGCCATTCCCGCGGCTTCGAGCATCCGCTGGTAGTGGGCGAGCTGGAGAAGGTCGCCCTGCTTCTTACGGCCGGATGTCTCGCTGTCATCCACGGCCTGCTCGAGGGCGAGTCGGTCGAGCGATGATCGTCGCCCGGGAAACCCCTGACGACCGGCCGGTTTGGCGTCGACAGCCATGTGGTGTTTCACGTCCACAGCCCGATATCCGCCGCCACCCTCGTCCGCTCGGACCAGAAGGTCTGGCTTCCCGACCCGTCGGGCGACCTCATCTGACGGCAGGCGTCCACCGAGGATCACCGGAGCCCCCGACTGCATCGCCCGGAGCGTGGCGACCTCGGCGTCATCACCGTGATCGGAGATGACCACGGCGTCCGGGCAGACCTCGACGATGCTCGTCACGATCTCGGCCTCGAACGCGATCCCGCCATCGAACAGCCGCTGCAGCCACGCTGAAGTTGGCGTCGGCACACCCGGCACGAGGATGTCGTTCTGGGCTCGCACCGGGCATTGCTTGGCCACGTAGCCGCCTTGGAGCGGCACATCCGACACGTCGAATCGAGTCGTCATCCGCGGTTGCGCCTTTCTCGTCGATCCCGCTATCGAGCGAGATCGCACGCGAGCATTGCCGCCGCTCGGCCCTCGCGGGCGAATTGTTCCCTCGGTAGAGTTGGGCGATGACAGCACCGAAGACTCGGGCGAGGCGCGCGTGCCGGATCTGTGGCGCTCGGCTCGTACCGATCGTGTACGGCCTTCCTGCCTTCACGACGATGGAGGCGGCCGGGCGAGGCGAGCTCGTGCTCGGTGGATGTTGTTTCTCGACTGACGACCCGAGGTTCGGGTGCCCGACCGAGCACGAGTTCGACGAGTTGGAGAATCTGGAACCCGGGTGGCCAGCGAACTTCCCCGTCGACATCGGGGGTCGAGTTCGTGAAGGTCTCGTCGTTCGAAGCCTGTCGTGCGACATCGAAGGGCGCACGACCGGGAGTCGACGCACGTGCGCGTCGAAGTCGTGCCCCGGATGGTTCATCACCGTGAGCTGGGAGACCGGCCAGATCATGCACATCTGCTCGCAGGGATGGCGCTTCGACCCCGCCACCGAAGAGGTGCGCGTGACCGCCGGCGGTGAGATCTCCGCTCGGTTCGTCAGTCCGAAGCCGCTCGGCACGCCGCCGCGCCCCCGCGGCGAGTGGCCATCGCCGTGGGAACTCAACGGCAAGGGCTGGCGGGTGAATCGCCGCCGGGGCTGATGCCGGATCGCTGATCGACAGTCAGTCGTCGAACAGCGATGAGATGTCGTCGGGTGCGACATCGGAATCGGACTTCGTGATCATGAACCGATTGACCGATTCGAGGAAACCCTCGTCGATCGCGGCGGTCAGCATCTTCTCCGCGTACTGAGTCATGAAGACCACCTTGTTGTAGTAGCTGGGGTCTTGGAAGATGACGTTCATCTTCTGGCCGGTTTCACCGGTGAAGCTGAAGACCAGGCAGGGCTTGTTGTCTTTGTCGAGAGCCAGCTGAAATGACATCAGCGGGTTCCAGACGGCGTTGTCGTAGTGCGGGTTCTTCTCGATCTTGTGCGTCATGAGACCTCCGTGGGGCCATCACGTTACGAGCGACCACTGACACGCTGCTCGTTGTGCTTGCCCATGCTTGCGTGGTGACGGTGGGGGATGGTCCGGGCCCACCGTCGGGGCCGAGCTCGTTGTCAGACCCGGATGAGACATTGGACTCATTAGGGGCTACGACATCATCGGCGACGTACATGGTAGCGGCCGCCAACTGGACGGACTCTTGGATCTGTTGGGGTGGAGGCGCGATGCCGACGGCGTGCGCCGACATGACGACCCGACGCTGCAAGTGATCTTCGTCGGCGATCTGATCGACCGGGGCGACGACCACCGGGGGGTCCTGACGACGGTGAAGGCAATGGTCGACGCCGGCACCGCGCAGATGGTGATGGGCAACCACGAGTTCAACGCGGTCTGCTTCGCGACGATCGATCCGTCGAGCGGACTATTTCTACGAGAGCACAGCGACAAGAACGTCGGGCAGCACGACGCGTTCCGCAAGCAGCTGAGCGCGGGGGAGCAGGCGCACTGGATCGAGTGGTTCAAGACGCTGCCGCTGTGGCTCGACCTCGGCGCCCTCCGGATCATCCACGCCTGCTGGCACAACCAATCGATTGAGCTACTGCGGGGCGCAGCGGGTTTCAAGGGCAACACGTTTCCCGACGACATCGACAGCTGGGTGCGGGCAAACACGAAGCACGATTCGATCTGGGAGGCCATCGAGATCCTGCTCAAGGGACCCGAGATCAAACTGGAACCGTACGGACTCCCTGAGTTTCGTGATCCCGGCGGGCAGATGCGTGGCGAAGCCCGCGCTGCGTGGTGGAGGCCAGGTGCGACGACACTCGACAAGCTCATCGACGCAAACGCGCTGACGGAACTCGAGGACGGAACTCCATACCCGACGATCGAAACCGGGAGGCCGTGCGAGCCGCGTGATCGGAGCTTCGCCTACTCCGACGATGTGCCCGTTGCGTACGGCCATCACTGGCGCGAGTGGGCGCCCAAGGAGCACATCGATTGGACTGACCGGACTGCGTGCGTCGACTTCAGCGCAGCGAAGGGTGGCCCGCTCGTCGCATACCAGTGGCGAGGCGAGTCGATGATCGATCCAACGCACTTCGAGCGATACCCCGCGGAGCTCCGCTGAACCGACGCTGAGCTTGACGGTCGGATCTCTTGGCTCGCTTCAGGCGGCGGAAGTGGCTCGACCGTACTTCCGTTGGGCGGCCTGCTTGGAGACTCCGAGCATGGCGCCGACCTCGGACCAGGATCGGCCCAACAGTCGTGCGGCACGCACCGCGTCCCTGAGATCGCTCTCCAGTGTCGCGCGCTGTTCCGCGAGTTCAGCAAGATGGCGCAGCACAGCGGTGTCGACGGGCACAAGCTCTTCGGGCGTCACGCTCTCGGCCCATCGTTCGAGCCTTTCGGCCTTCTCTGCTCGCATGTCGTCATGCTATCGGACACGCCGCAATCGTCAACACATGCTGACGATTGAAGCTCACAAGCCGAAGGGTGGGTGCGTGCTGGGGGTTCGCCAGCCAGTACAGGTAGAGGGTGAGGTCTGGGTTGCGGGTCACGGTGACCGTGTAGCCGAGCCCGTCGACCCCGTGATGCTGCTGGCCAGGCTCGCACCCGCGGGCACCGAGACCATCGTGACCTCGATCTTCTGGATCGGGAACTGGTCGGCCGGCGCGCAGATCGAGTTGTTGTCTTCATGGATCGATCATCGTCGAGCGCGGGGGAGCGGCGGCAGGGTCGAACGTCGCGACTCACTCGTCATCGAGGAGTTCCTTGAGTTGACGTCGGATCTTGACGAGCTTGTTGCGCACCGTGCCCGGCGAGAGCCCGAGCTGTTCGGCGATCTGTGGGCCGTTGAGCGGCGGGTCGCTGAGGTAGGCGAGTGTGGCGATCTCGCCTTCCTGTGCGGTGAGCTGGCTGATCGCCCACTCGGCCACGGCGCGTCCGCCGGCGACCGCGATGAGGTCGACCTGGCCCACGGCGAGCTCTGCCTCATCGGCCGGTCGTACCGGTCCTCGACCTGGGGCGGGCGGAGGTGTCTCGGCGAGGATCGGTGGGTTGCGCCGTCCGCGCTCCCAGCGATTGCGGTACTTCCAGGCCCGTCGCTTCGCGATCAGCGACACGAGTGCCGCGGGATTGTCGATCGTGTGCGTCTCGGCGTAGCGGCGGTACTCGATGATCGCGTCCTGCGTGACGTCATCGACCTCGTGGCCGCCGCTCAGCGACAGGTGACGAATCGCGCTGGAGCGGGCGACCCGGAGCAGCTCGGCGAGGTCGATCTCGCCTGCGTCACCGACCATGTGCTGCTCCTTCATCGAGCGGCTCATGATGCCATCCCGTCTCGCTCGATGGTCCGGATCCGCCGGATCACCTGGCTCACGTCGATCTCGTGATCGGCGTGCCACCGGCGAACCAGGGCGACCTGGCGAGCGATCTCGATCCGGGTCGCTCCGACCCGCCGCCCGTACCAGCGCACTGCGTCGACCGCGTACGACACCGCCGCGATCGGCCGTGCTGCTCGGATGGCATCGAGTGCGTCGATGGCGGTCCATCCCCGATCCAGCAGGATGGCCAGCGCCATCGACGGACCCCGGTTGATGCCCATGTGGCAGTGCACCAACACCCCGGCCCCTTCGTCGGCGAGCATCTCGCGAGCCGCCTCGACTCCGGCGTCGAACCAGCCGTCGGACTGGGACGTTCCGTTGTCGTGGGTGCCGAGGTGTCGGTATCCCATCCACCCCGCCCACTCGTCGACGAAGTCCTCGTCGTTCCACTCGCCTCGCACGTCGATGATGTCGGTGATCCCGGTATCGACCCACCCCAGCAAGGCGGCCAGTGCGTCGGCCTCGTCGGATGGCAGGTCACCACCGACCCAGAGGCCGTCGCCGACCTCGCCGATCGTCCACCGGCATTGCTCGATCGCCTCGTCACTCAGTTCCATCACACTCGCCTTTCGTTTCCGGCCGCCGCGTTGGCTGCCTGAAAGGTCTGTGCGCTCAGCGACGACAAGTGTCATCGACTTGCCGCGAAAAGTTCGCGGCGCGACTCGACGCGGGACCGATTCGTCAGTGGGCCAACGCGAACGCGCTGGCGTGGATCAGGCGTTCGTCCCAGGTGAGCGCCTGCGCCACGACGCGTTCGGTGCGGATGTGGTGTTCGCGGCCGAGCCCGACGGCGTCGTTGTCGACAGCGTCACTCGCCGCGACGCGACGCATGAAGCGCAGCGCTCGGCTGGCCGACGGTCGTCCCGACGGTGAGGAGGGCGCGTCGAGCAACGCTCCGCGGACCAGTGCCCCCCAGTGGGCGGCGAGCAGGTCGGGTTCGGCGAACAACTCCGCCGCGACGACGCGGTCGCCGTGGGAGACCACGACGCCGCACTGGCCGGGCAACGGCCCGCGGGCCACGAGTTGCACGATGGCGCTGCCGAGCCGATGGTCGCGCTGGAACACCGCGTCGGCGCCGATGAGCGACCCGCTGGCGTTGCCGGCGCCGAGTCGGTCGAGCTCGAGGGCCACCGACTCCCAGACCTGGCCCTGATCGGCGCGTCGTTCGTGGTGGTCGACCAGGTTGCTCATCGTCGAAACCTGCTTCGTTCGCCGAACCCGTCGCGACGAGAAGCTCGGCGAGGACGTGAACTCGACACCACCGCCCCCAGCGCCCCGCTTCGATGCAGCTCACTGGAAGGTCGACGGTGGCGCCCGCGCCGATCAGCACGCTGACGTTGAGCGTGCGGTGCTGCTGGCCGCCGATCAGCGATTCGCCTTCGACGAGCAGCGTCGTCGCGCCGGCGGCGGAGGTGGCCGTGAGGGTGGGGACTTCGGCGTAGGGCCGCTCGGTCACGACCACGCCGGAGGTCGGCCCGGTGACGATCGTCGCGCCCGCGCGCTGGTGGAGGTAGACGGGGAACAGCGACACCCCTGCTCGGGTGATCGGGGCGCCGACGGCAGCGTGTTCGAGGGTTGAGAGCTTCACGGAAGCCTCCTTCGTTGTATTGGTGAGAATGACTCTAACAGGCGACGGCGAGGTTTATTCCACAATGACCAGAACCGGCAAGAGAACGCTCAGGTCGGGGGGGCTGAATGGTCGATGAATCGGCATGGCGGTACCGATGGAGCGACGGATCGGGCAGCGCAGGGCCGCGCATCTCGACGTGCGTTGGCTCGTGAGCGAGACCCGCATGTTGCGGCGCCGAGTGGTGATGGTGCCCGGCCGTCTCGTCGACGCTTCGGTTTCCGGCGCGTTGATCGAGGGTCCGCCGCTCCCGGGGATCGTGCGCGGTCGACGCGTTGCCATCGCCATCGAGGGAATCGAGACCGAGGTCACCGTCCGATGGTGGGAAGCCAGCGTCTTTGCCGAAACGATCCGCTACGGGGTCGAGTTCCGCGAGTTGCCGCCCGCGCTTCGCGAGCGGATCTATGCGGAGCTCGGATCGAATCGTCCGACGGTCGCGGACTGGACGAGTCACACATCCTGACCGCCCCCGCACAGCCGTGGACGGCGGGGGCGGTTCGTCGGGGTCGTCGAGGCGGTCGCACACTGCATCGCTGCGTCGAGCGCGCGTCACAGTTCTGCCCGCCCCAGCGCGACAGACGTGGAGCGGTTTGGCTTCGGGAATCGTGGGTACCGACCGGTTGATGACCAGCTATGCAATGCGCGGTCGGGCGACGAGCGGCAGTATTCGCGCCGCGTCCGTTCCGCGGTCGCTGTCGGCAAATTCGCCACTCGGCGTGGGGTCACCCGTCGATGTGTGGTGCGTCTTCGATCGACGCTGGGTCGGCGGGTTCGCGATCGACGCGGTCGTCGAAGGTGGGTTCGCCGTACGGCGGATCTCCGATCAGTCGGTCCTGCCTGCGGCGATTCCCGCCGAGCGCGTCCGACTGACGCGGTGAATCTGAAGATTTTCTGAAGCCCGCGCCACCACGATGGACGCCAAGGCCCTCGAAGCGAGATTCGCGCTCGGGGTACCCTGAGCGAGCGGAGGTGGCAGTGATGTCCATGGAGACGAGCGAGACGGTGGTTGCCGACGCCTTGTCGAAGGCTGTCCGCGAACTCGGCACACGAATCGGCGAGGATCCGCGGCGCGTGCAGGCATGTCTCAATGACGACCTCGCCGAAGCCTCGAGGTCACACCGCGCCGAGATCGACGCCGTCGTTCTGGCCGCCGAGGAATCGGTGCCGACCGAGATGACATCCGGGTCGTTCGACCGCCCATCGGCCATGCAGCGTTTGCGGGAACGGGGCCTCTCCGACGACATCGCGATGTTCTCGATCGACGTCTGGCACCACAGTCTCGGGTTGAACGCACCCGGCACCAGTGCCCCCACGTTGAGCTCGCCCGCGGCCAGCACCTCGCTGCCCGATCCCGCTGCTGACGGCCTCGTGATCGACATCTCCGATCGCACGGTTCATCCGGCCGCGATGCCGATGACCGTCGCGACCGCGTCCGACCGCCTCGCGCCGGCCCGATCGCGCCGCACGATGTACACCGTGGTCGGTGGAGTGGTCGCCGTCGGTGTCGTGATCGCGTTGCTGTTCACCGTCCTCGGATCGGATGGCGGCACGGTCAAGACGCCCGGGCCGGCCGCGACGTCGTTGCGCTTCGATCCCGAGAAGTTGTCGTGGGGCCCGTCGCTGACCCGAATGTGGATCGCGACTGACAAGGGCATTCGGGGCGATCTCGTCTTCAAGAACGAGTCGAAGGATGCGGTGTCGGGCACCTACGTCGAGGCGATCCCCAAGTCGCTGGCCACTGATGCCACGAAGATCAAGGCGACCCCGACTCCGAAGGTGCTCAATCCGGACCCCGTCGTCGAGTTCGCCGTGAAGGTCGCGCCGTCGGCCACGACCACGATCAGCTACACGATCGCGACCTCCACGAAGGTCACTGGCGCGCAGCTCGCCACGTGGAGAACTGAACAGGCCGCGGCCTTGAAAGAATTCAACGCGCCCACGGATACGACGGCGCCGCCCGTGGCCATGACATCCGCCCCATCGGGGACCGTGGTCGGAGGATCGGCAACCGATCTCACCGGATCGTCCGAACCCGGCACGTCGGTCGACGTCAACGGCTCGCCGGCTTCGGTCAACCCCGACGGCACCTGGACGTTCCACGCCGATCTCACGCCCGGGTCGAACGTTTTCACCATCATTGCGAAGGATGCGGCCGGCAATCCCAGCGCGCCGCTCGCACACACGATCATCTACTTCTCACCCGGTCCCGTGGCCCCGACCGTGACGAAGCCCCCCACGACCGTCAAGAAGACGACCATACCTCTAACGACACCCACCACACCGACGACACCCACACCCACGGGGGAGCCCACGACTCCGACGACACCCACGGTCGCACCGACTCCGAGTCCCACGATCTACATCACCGGTCCCGCGTCACCGATGTGCCTGATCCCTGGCAACTACACCTTCACTTCGCACACCACAAACGCCAACTCGGTCGTGTGGACCTCGGTCAGCACGCAGCCGACAGCGTTCAGCTACACCATCCACTTCAGCGGATCCGGTGACACGACCGTCCGCGCGACCGCCTACGGCGATGGCGGTACGGCCAGCGATTCGATGGCAGTGCACATCCTTGCGGACGGCGAGGGTTGCGTCGGGTAGTGACCCTCGGATACGTCATACGAGTGGTCGACGGTCCCGACTGCGCGCTCACCGAGGCGGTCCTCGCGACCTTGTCGGTCGGTCGCGAGGGTGCGCTCCGTCTGACCGATCCGACCACGAGCCGTCAGCACTTGACCGTCGCGCCCGATGGCGACGCGCTCACCGTCACCGACCTCGCGTCGTCGTCGGGGACGTTCGTGCACGGCCGGCGCCTCACCCAGCCGACCAAGATCGAAGCCGGCGACGTGATCGAGGCGGGCGCCACCCGGATGATGGCGTTGCGGGTCACGCGATTCCACCCGCGTACGAAGGGTCCCGGGTTGACGGTTCGCAGCATCGAAGGGTCGCGCCGGATCACGATCACCGACGGCATGACCATCGGCCGTGATTCGAGTTGTCAGCTCGTCGTCCCGGCGACCGACGTCTCGAGAGTGCACGCGGTCCTGCGGTTCGACGGCTCGATCCTGGGGATCGAAGACCGAGCCTCAGCCAACGGCACGTTCGTCAACGGGCTCGCAGTGACCGGTCGGAGCGCGCTGCGTGCGGGCGACATCATCGAACTCGGACGAGCCAACACGCGATTGATCGTGAGCGACGATGCCGCCGCCGGCACGGTCACGCTGCGCGCCCGACTCGAAGGGTCGCTCGCGGTCCAGACCGTCACGGTCGAGACCGCCGAGACGGCGACGGTGGCAGAGGTCGTCGCCGCGTTGTCGTCGGCCCTGCGGGTTGACCAGTCGAGCGCGTGGTTGGTCTACCGAACCTCCGACGGCGTCATCCTCCACCCCGATGACGAGTGGTCGGCGACGGGCACGCAGCGCGGTGTGGAGTTGGTCCTCGGTCGCGGCGACGCCACGCTCCATCCGGTCGATTCGACTCGACGGTGGCCCCGCTCGACCGATGAGGGCATCACACAGCTCCCGAGAACCAACTGGCCGGCGGGCGTGCATGTGATCGACCGGCCCAAGCCGCCCGAGACGACGTCGTTCCGCGGTCGGGGAACATTGTGGCAGGTCCTCGGTGGCGTGGGCGCCATCGTCGTCGGCCTCGTCATGAGCATCGTCAATCCAGCCCTGCTGGCGTTCGGATTGATGGCGGGCGCGATCGGCGTCGTGAGTGTGGGAGCGAGCATCGGAGGCGATCAGTCGCGCCGCCGACATCGACTCAAGGAGTACCGCGAGAAGGTCGCCTCGCTCGACGACGAACTCGCCGCCGAGCAACGTCGACAGATCGCGTCGGCGCGGAGCCTCTCACCGGAAGTGCCCGAGTTGTCGTCGTGGGTCGCGAAGGGTTCGGCCCGCCTCTGGGAACGGCGCCCGCACGACCCCGACGCGTTGCGGTTGCGGATGGGGCGAGGCCGCCGATCGATGCAGATCGAGAGTGAGCGGTCGCGCGATGTCGACAGCCCCTACGCGGGCGAGTTCGACGAAGTCGTCGCCCGGTACCTGTGGCTCGACGACGTACCGGTGAGCGGCCCCGGTATCGCTGCCGGCGGCATCGGGATCACCGGCGAGGGCACGAGGATCCGGTCGCTCGTCACGAGGATGGTCGTGGAGGCAGCGTGCCTCCACGCTCCGCATCAGCTGCGCATCTGGGTGATCGCCAACTCGCCGTCGTGGGAGTGGTGTCGGTGGCTCCCTCACGGCGGCCCCGATGGTCAGGGCGCGCGGGTGGCGAACGACTCGGAGAGTGCGACCAAGTTGCTCGGTGATCTGCGGTCGAGTCTCGAGGCGCGCTCGGGACGCGACCCGTATGCGACCGACCTCGTGATCCTCGACACCGGGCGCGCCGCCAGTGGCACCGAGGAGATCGTCCGAGAGCTCACCGGTCGAGGTCTTGCGGTGGCGTTGTCGACCGACCGCCGCGACCTCCCCAACGGGCTGGCCGCGGTCGTCGACATCGACGGGCACGGGCACGGCACCGTGGTCGGTGGCTACCCGGACGCACCGGTCGGCCCCTTCGAGGCCGACTCGCTCGATGTCGACACGGCCGAAGCAGTTGCGGTGGCACTCGGATCACTCGCGTCGCCGTCGGCCTTCACGTCCGACGGTGGGCTCCTCCAAGCACTCGGGCTGGGCGACGCCGACACGCTCGACGTGGCGCGTTCGTGGGCGGAGCGCCGCGGCGAGCCGCTCACCGTGGCCATCGGCTCGGACGACGTCGGCGAGCCGGTCACGATCGGGTTCCGCCGCGACGGACCCCACGGGATGATCGCCGGTACCACGGGTTCTGGAAAGAGCGAGCTGCTCCAGACGTTGATCACCGCGCTCGCGGTGACTCACTCGCCTGCAGAGTTGGCGCTCTTCCTCATCGACTTCAAAGGCGGCGCGACGTTCGCCCCGCTCGAGCGCCTGCCCCACATCGTCGGCATGGTCACCGACCTCGAGAGCGACGCGGCGCTGGCGACTCGGGCGTTCACGGCGCTCGATGCCGAGATCGACCGGCGCAAGCGGATCCTCGACGCCGCACGCGTCCCGAACATCATCGAGTACTCGAAACGTGCCACCGTCGAGCACGGCACGATGCCCAATCTCCTCGTGGTGATCGACGAGTTCGCGCTCCTCGTCGAGCGTCAGCCCGAAGTGAAGGATCGACTCGACACCGTCGCCACCCAGGGTCGAAGCCTCGGGATCCACCTGCTGTTGGCGACGCAGAGTCCGAGCGGCGTGATCACCCACGCCATCCGCACGAACACCAACCTGTGGATCTGTCTGCGCGTCGTCACCGACACGGAGTCGATGGAACTCCTCGGGACGAAGGACGCGTCGAAGCTTCCCGACAAGAGTCCGGGCCGCGGCTTCGTGCGCCTCGGCGCGAGCGACGATCTTCGTGGATTCCGCGCCGCCCGCATTGCGCGACCCTTGCCGGGCGAGGGGCCATCGGTCGTCATCCGAGGGGTCGACGGCGAGCAGTTGTACTCCTCGCCGGTCGAGCGTCGCCCCGACGCCGACGCCGACGCCGACGCCGGTGCCGCGGTGACGGAGATGGAGGTCGTGGTCGATCGGATCGTCGCGGCCGCCGACGAGAGCGGCCTCACCCTCGGGCGTCCACTCTGGCTGCCGCCGCTCTCGGCGGTCCTGCGCGAGGCCGATGTCGGCGACGTCGATCGCCCGCACGACCGACTCGTCGCGCTCGTCGGCATGATCGACCGGCCCGAGGAGCAGCGGCAGGACCCTCTCCTGCTCGATCTGACCTCGAGCGGTCACGGTCTCGTGTCCGGCTTGCTCGGATTCGGCAAATCGACTGCGTTGCTTCAGATCGGCGTCGACATCGCACGCCATCGGTCGCCCGCTGAGGTCCACGTCTACGGCATCGAGGCCGGCGGCGGCAGCCTTGCTCCACTCTCGGCCGTGCCCCATTGCTCGTCGGTCGTCGGGGTCGGCGACGCGGAACGACTGGTCAGGATGCTGAGCCGGCTCACGAGGGCAGTCGAGGAACGCCGTGAGTCGCTCGTCGACGCCGGCGCCGCGAGCTTCAGCGCCTGGCGATCGGCCGGCGGCGACCTGCCCTGGATCGTGTTGCTCCTCGACGACTATCCGTCGTTCCGCGAAGCGTCCGAGCAGATCGAGCTGGGCAAGCCGCTCGAGATGTTCAACTCGCTCCTGCAGAACGGTCCCGCGGTCGGCATCCACGTGGTCGTCGCCGTCAGTCAGTCGACCGACCTGCGTCTCAGCCAGACGAGCCTGATCCCGTCGCGGTTCCTGTTCCGACAGAGCGAGGCCGCCGAATACAGCCTGCTCGAGCTCCGCCTTCGTCCGTCCGATGTCCCGACCGGTCCGCCCGGGCGCGCGCTCGCCATCGGTGGGGCGACCGTGCAGGTCTGCCTGCCCGACCTCGACTCGCTCGCCGGCATCGAACGGAAGTGGGCCGATGTCGACGCGGCTCGCCTGCCGCGACCTGTCGAACGACTGCCCCGACTCGTCGACCGCAGCGCGCTCACCACACCCGCGTCAACCCATCTCGTCGGTATCGGACTGGGAGGTTCGGAGTTGGACACGGTGACGATCCGGCTCGGCGCGGGCGCGAACCACCTGCTCGTCGCCGGGCCGCTCCAGTCGGGTCGCAGCACCGCATTGATCAGTGTGCTC
>JAYTFP010000062.1:0-11613 GCA_043734285.1 Acidimicrobiaceae bacterium | reverse complement strand
AGCTGATGAGCGGCCGCAGCGGGCCCGGCTCCCAGCCGGTCTCCTCGAGCGTCTCGCGTCGGGCGGCGGCTTCGTGCGACTCGCCGCAATCGACGCGGCCGGCGGGTATCTCCCAGCCCCAGGTGTCACTGATGAACCGATGGCGCCACATCATGAGGATGCCGCGGGCCGGATCGTGCACGACGACTCCGGCAGCATCAGCCGTGTGGATCACGTGATGGTCGAAGCGGCGGATGCCGGGCACCTCGACGTCGACCAGTGAGACCGACGCCCACCCGTTCTCGTACACGTAGTGCTCGCCGTGGCGGATCCACTCCATCGTTCGAGGGTACCGTCGGGCGGTGCCGTCCCACACCCCGCAACGACCTGCCAGAGAGCCTGCGGCGAGAGGCGCAGGCTCCATCAAGAGTTCGGTCGGTCGGCGAAGCCGACGAAGCTGACGGGCGCACGATGGTCAACGACGAGCGCGGGTGCCTTTCGGTCGGGGCGGTCTACGAGGCCGGGCTCGACCCGGTGGCACGGCGCCGCGGTGCCCACTACACGCCGCACGACGTCGCCTCGACACTGGTCACCCGGGTGCTGCGGCAATGGCGGGGGATCGGCCCGCCGGTCATGTGCGACCCCGCGTGCGGTGGTGGCGTGTTCCTTGTCGCAGCCGCCGACGCGCTCGCTCAGTCGGGGCTCGATCCCCGCCGGATCGTCGATGAGCTGCTGATCGGTGTCGATCTCGACGCCGGCGCAGTCGCGACGTCGATCGAGGCACTCCGCCTGTGGTCGGACGAGCACGGCGTATCGACTTCACCGCGCGTGCTTCGCGCCGACGCCCTCGCCGCGAATGCCCGCGTCGACGGGCGCGTCGACATCGTCGTCGGCAACCCCCCGTTCCAGAGCCAGATGACGAGTCACAACGCGCGCACCCAGGGCGACCGCGACCAACTCGTCGCGCGGTTCGGTGACGCAGCGCGCGGCTACGTCGACAGCGCCGCGCTGTTCGTCGTGCGGGCCCTCGAGATGGTCCGTCCCGGGGGTGTGGTCGCGCTCGTGCTCCCGAGGTCGTTCCTGGCAGCGCGCGACGCCGCCGGCGTACGCGCCGCGGTGTTGGGGAGTGGTCACGTGGTGGAGTGCTGGATCCCCGGTGAACGTCTCTTCGATGCATCGGTCGATGTGTGCGTCCCGCTGATCCGCTGCGGCGACGGCGGGAGTGCCACCCAGGTCGTCTCGGGTCGACAGGGCGACATCGCTCGCGGCAGCGTCTCTGCAACGGCGCTCTCGGGTGGCACGTGGTCCGCGCTGCTCGCCGCTGCTGACCGCGTGCCCGAGATCACCTCGGTCTCCTCGGCGGTGATCGGCGACGTCGCAACGGCGACGGCGGGATTTCGCGACCAGTACTACGGGTTCGTCGGTCACGTGAGTGACGAGCCCGGACCCGTTGGACGGTGGGCGAGGCTCGCCACGACCGCCATGATCGACCCGGGCCGTTGTGGCTGGGGTCGCGTCGATGTGCGGTTCGCGAAGCAGCGGTGGTCGTCGCCCCATGTCGACCTCGACGCGGTCGCTCGCGAGACGCCGGCGCTCATGCGCTGGGTCGAACGAATGCTCGTCCCGAAGGTGATCGTCGCGACCCAGACGCGGACGATCGAGGCGGTTGCCGACGTCGAGGGGGCGTACGTCCCGTCGACGCCGCTCATCTCGGTCATTCCTTCAGGTGCGACATCGGCCGAGCACATCGCGTCCGCGTTGCTGGCACCACCGTCCGCGGCGTGGGCATTCCGTCGCTTCGGTGGGGCCGGAATGTCGGCCGGCGCACTGAAGCTCGCGGCACGAGACGTCGTGCAGATCCCGCTCCCGCGAGACGTCGAACCGTGGCACGAGGCGACCGGCCTGTTGCGCGCCGAAGGGACCGACCTCGACTGGCCACGGATCGGCACGCTGCTGTGCGACGCGTGGGCAGTGCCGGCCGCCGACGTCCTGAGGTGGTGGCTGGAGCGGGTGATATGATGGGGCCGTACATCAAGAGCGGCCCACGCGAGTGGGTCCGGCAACCTGGGATGGACACCCAAGGTGCCTCCGGTTCGCTTCGGCGGGCGGGGATGTGGTCGGGAAACCGGCAACGAAGTGTCCGGGTCTGCACGCCGAAGTGCCGCCTCGGGGCCGAGGGTGTCCATTGCGGAACGACCTCACCAGACGACGCAGCACCGTGACCCTTCAGCGAACCGACAGCCGATCCCGGGCCGAGCCGCCGCCAGCGACCGGCGCGTGGCGTCCCGGCGACGACGCGGGCCGACGTCAGTTCGTCGACGCGGTCGCCGGTCGACCATTCCATCTCGAGGGCGGCGGCGTGCTGCACCACGTGACCGTCGCCTACGAGACGTGGGGCACGCTCGACGACGATCACGCCAACGCAGTGCTGGTCTGCCATGCGCTGACCGGCGACTCGCACGCGGCGGGCCGTGCCGGTTCGGGCCATCCCGGCGAGGGGTGGTGGGACGGCCTCATCGGCCCGGGCTGTGCACTCGATACCGATCAGTACTTCGTCGTCTGTATGAACGTGCTCGGGGGATGCCAGGGCACGACCGGCCCGGCGAGCATCGATCCGGCCACTGGTCGGCCGTACGGCTCGACGTTCCCGGTGGTGACCATCCGCGACATGGTCCGCGTCGAGGAGATCGTCGGTCGCAGCCTGGGAATCCACCAGTGGCACGCCGTGGTCGGCGGATCGATGGGCGGAATGCAGGCGCTCGAATGGGCGGTCATGTTCCCCGACCGGTTGCGCTCGCTCGTCGCGATCGGCGTCAGCACCGGCGCCAGCGCCCAACAGATCGCCTGGTCGATGGTCGGGCGACGAGCGGTGCAGAACGATCCGAACTTCTGCGGCGGCGACTACTACGACCAGCCCTCCGGGTCGGGGCCGCACCGCGGGTTGAGCCTGGCCCGACAGATCGCGCAGATCCACTACCGCTCCGAGGAGGTGTTCGCCGACCGCTTTGGTCGCAAGCTGCTCGATCCGCTCGACGCGGCGGGCACGTTCTCACTCGACCAACGGTTCGAGGTCGAGGGATATCTCGACTACCACGGCAACAAGTTGGTCCGTCGATTCGACGCGAACACCTACCTGCGCCTCAACAAGGCGATGGATCTGCACGACCTCGGCCGCGGCCGTGGTGGCATCGAACGTGCCGTCGCGCGTATCAATGTGCCGTCACTCATCATGAGCATTCGCTCCGACGCGCTCTACCCGCCGTACCAGCAGCACCAGCTGCGCGATCTGCTCCTGGCCGGTGGGGCTCGCTGCGGCTACTTCGACATCGACAGCCCCGACGGGCACGACGGATTCCTCATCGAGATCAACCAGATCACACGCATCCTCGAGGGCTTCCTCGACGGTGTGACCGCCTAGGAGGGCCACGACATGCCCGAGACACCCGATCCGCTCCACATCGACACGGTCGCGATCAGATCCGGCCGCGACGCCAACTGCTCGTCGCTGGCCCCGGTGCTGTGGCCGACCTCGACGTTCGTCGCGCCCGACGCCGCCGCCGCTCGCCGCATGGCCACCACCACGGGGGCGGTCGAGTTCTATTCGCGGTACGGCAACCCGACCATCGCCGCGTTCGAGTCGGCGATCGCCGAACTCGAGGGTGCTCAGGCCGCGCGCGCGTTCAGCTCGGGCATGGGCGCCGTCTCCGCGGTGGTGCTCGGACTGTGCAGCACGGGCGACCACATCGTCACCCAGCAGCAGCTCTACGCGGGTACGCAGTTGCTGTTCAACTCGGTCTGCCCGCGTTTCGGGATCGACGTCACGTTCGTCGACGCGACCGACCCCGACGCCTGGGACGCGGCGATCCGGCCGGGCAAAACCATGCTGTGCTTCGGCGAGTCGCCGGCCAACCCTCGGTTAGCGCTCGTCGATCTCGAGCGCTTCGGTGCGATCGCCGGTCCGGTCACGGTCCTCGACTCGACGTTCGCGACGCCGATCGGGCAGCGACCGCTCGACTACGGCGTCAAGCTCGCTCTGCACTCGGCGACCAAGGCGATCGCCGGGCACAACGACGCGACCATCGGCGTGGTGGCAGGCGAGAAGGAGCTCATCGACTGGCTCTGGACGTTCGCCGTGCTCCAGGGCGCCAACGCCAGTCCCTTCGACGCGATGAACGCGCTCCGCGGCATCCGCACGCTCCCGATCCGTATCGAGCGACAGAGTGCGACGGCGCAGGTCGTCGCCGAGTTCCTCGAGGCCGACGAGCGGATCGCCTCGGTGTCGTTCCTCGGACTGCGATCACATCCGCAGTTCGAACTCGCCCGCCGTCAGATGCATGTGACCACCGGGCTCATCACTTTCGACCTCGCCGGCGACGCCGAGACGGGGCGACGATTCGTCGAGGCCACGCGCATCGCGCAGTTCGCCACGTCGCTCGGCGGTCCCGAGACCCTGGTCACCCACCCGGCCTCGACCACCCACGTCGGCCTGCTGCCGGAAGAACTGCTCGACGCGGGGATCGGTCCGGCGACGATCCGCATGTCGGTCGGTCTCGAAGACCCGGCCGATCTCGTGGCCGATCTGTCGCAGGCACTCGCCGTGGCGAATGCCTAGGTGGTTGGCGATCGCGCCGACGCGGCTGAAAGGATCGCCCTCGTGATCTCCAAGGTGCAGCGGGCCGTCGTCGCCCTCGTGATCATGGCGACGTTCGTGGCGCTCGAGATCGCGTTGGTCGCGATGCCGTCGGCGGCGCAGGGTGGTACGACGACCGCGGCGACTGCGAGTTCGACGACGGCGAAATCGTCGACGACCAGCGCCGTCACCCGCACGACGAAGAAGAAGACGACCACAACGCTGAAGTCGAGCCGATCGACGACCACCACCACCTCGTCCACGACGACCACACTTGCCGACACGACGACCACCACCACGACATCGATCAGGCCCGCTGCGGGCGGGGGAACCGTCAACTCCACGCCGACGCAGCCGAACGCCGACATGCCGCCCGACCCGGCGCAGAACACACTGCGGTGGACGATCGCCGGCCTGGTGGCCCTCGCGGTGCTCGTCCTCGTGGGCACGATCCTCTACTGGCGCGCGACACGGCCGCCGCGTGGCCCCGATCCGAGAGTCGTCGGCCCGACGGCCGGTGGTGGCACGTCGGGTGGCGCGGCCGCGGCATCACCGGTCGCACCGGGGTGGGGCAGCGGGGGCAGCGCGACGCCGGTGATGGGCCCGCCGATCCTTCCCGTCGACGGCGGCTGAACGATCGGCGAGGTCGGGCTGACGTAGGGCCGCCGCCGATAGGCGGCAGGCCCCATCGAGAGAGCAGGGCGTCGGCGAAGCCGACAAGCATTTGGCCGCCGCAGATGCAACTGCTCCGCGCGAGTCCTCAGTAGGGTGCGGTCATGGCTGATGCTCTCGACCTCGACGCGATGCTCACGCGGTTCCGTGAACGGGCGAAAGCGGTGAAGAACCGCAACATCCCGCCGGTCGAGGGCGACGCTCGACGCGAGTTCGTGCGCCAGGCGCAACTCGACTTCCAGGACTTCGCGATGATCGGCGATGCGACCGCGGAGGTCGACGACGGTGTCGTGGTACTCCGGATCGACCTGCGCCCGCCGCAGTGATGCGGACCATCGCGGAGGTGCTCGCCGCGGTCGACGAGGTGAATGCCGCCGATCCCAACGTGGTCGAGTTCGCGGGCGCGTCGGGGCCGAAGGAGGTCATCCACTCCGACCGGATGACGTGGTGGCTCGATCGCCTCACCGACTCGCCGACCGACGCGCAGCGCATCGCGGCGCGCGCCCATCACCTGCGCCGCTGGGCGTCGCCGCGCGACGAGTATCCCGACGGACGAGCCGGCTACCTGCGGTGGCGGGTGGCGGCGAAGAACCGTCATGTCGCCGAGGTGGCCACGTTGCTCGCGGCGAACGGGTGTGACACGGCGCTCATCGCCGACGTCTCGAGGATCATGGCGAAGGAGGGTCGCACGACGCACGCCGATGTGCAGGCGCACGAGGACGCGTTGTGCCTCACGTTCTGCGAGCTGCAGCTCGACGACTTGATCGACCGGCTGGGTCGCGAGCACTCGGTCGAAGTCGTGCGCAAGACGATCGCGAAGATGAGTCCCGCCGGGATCGCGCTGGTGGCCGACGTCGAGATGAGCGACGTGGCGCAATCAGTCATCGCCGAGGCGACCGTGTCACCGGCCTGATCGAAAGCGCTGACCGCTCAGTCCTCGGCGATCGCGTCGAGCACGTCGAGCTTCGCTGCGCGGCGAGCCGGGACTGCGGATGCGATCACGCCCAGTACGCCGGCCGCGACGAACAACGCGACCAGTCGCGCCGTCGGGAAGGTGAGCTGGGCGGTGTCGGCCGGCAGCACGCTGGCCGTTGCCGCGCCGAAGGCGATGCCCAGGCCAAGGCCGAGTACGCCGCCCAACAACGCGACGAGGATGCCCTCGACCCGCACCATCCTGCGGACCGACGCCTTGTTCATGCCGACCGCGCGGAGCAACCCGATCTCGCGGGTTCGCTCCACGACCGAGAGCGCGAGCGTGTTGGTGATGCCCATCGTCGCAACGGCGATCGCGAACGCGAGGAGCACGTCGACGATCGTCAGCACGACGTCGAGCGAGTTCGTCTCGTTGGTGACGTAGTCGTCGGACGTGCGAGCGGATGCGAACGGGATCGCGGAGACGCTGCGGTCGAGCGCCGCGACGACGGGGCCGACTGGGCCGGAGACATCGACGAACAGGAGCTTGGTGACCGGCTCGACACCGGGCAGGCCGACGATGGCCCCGGGACGAGCGACGGCATCGTCGAGGAGCTCGTCGCGCTCGTAGATGCCGCTGATCGTCAACACGCGATTGGTGTCACCGACGAGTGTGATCACGCCGCCGAGTGCGAGCTTGCGCTCATCGGCGAACGACTTCGAGATGGCGAGGTGTTGATCGTCGGTCGGCCACCCGCCACGGTCGAATCCGGGGTCCACCGCGCTGGCGATCGAGGTCAGGTCGCCGATGCTGATGCCGACGCGGCTCTGCCCGTCGCGCTCGCCGCGACGGCTGTCGTCGGCCGTCACCGGAAGTCCCGTGGCTCTGGCCCGCGCCGCGGACAGCACGGCCGTGTGCGCCACACCGGCAGTGGTCTCGATGCTTCGGATGTTGGCGTCGTTGAACGACACGATCCCGCCCGCGGCAACGATGGCGTCCGACTTGATCGAGGCCCGCAACGCGCCGCCGAACGATGACTTGACCGATTCGCCGAGCACCACCGTCGTGGCGACCAGGGCGAGGCCGATCATGAGGGCGGAGGCGGTCGCGGCGGTGCGGCGGGGGTCGCGCACTGCGTTCTGCCGAGCGAGCGAAGAGCCGACACCTCCAAGTCGTTTGAAGGGCATGGCGATGGCGCCGATCACCGGGCCGGCGAGGAAGCGGGCGAGGATCACCATGCCGATGAAGATGAGGACAGCGCTCACCGCGAGCATCAGGAGGCGGGAGTTCGTGGTCGCCGTGGTCCGCAGCAGCCCCGTGGCACCGAGCATGATCCCCATCAGCATCGCGACCGATCCGATGATCGGACCTGTGATCCCCGTCGCGGGCATCGGCAGCGCGGCGGTCTGCATCGCCCCGATCGGCGGGATGCGAGTCGTGCGCCACGCGGGCACGATCACCGAGACCAGGGTGACCCCGAGCCCGACGACGAAGCCGACGATGATTGTGCGCGGCAGGACGACGAGCTGACTCGACGGCAGGTCGATACCGAACGACCCGAGCAGCTTGCGGAGTCCGATGGCGATCAGCACGCCGACGCCGAGCCCGACGCCCGACGCGACGGCCCCGACGATCGCTGCCTCGGCGACGACCGACTGCCTCACCTGCTTGGCAGTCGCGCCGACGGCGCGGAGCAGCGCGATCTCGCGGCGCCGCTGTGCGATGACCATCGAGAAGGTGTTCCAGATCAGGAACGCGCTCACGAAGAGGGTGACCGATGCGAAGCCGAGCATGAGGCCGTTGAAAAGGCCCAGCCGATCTTGGATGCGTTGTTGTGCGTCGGCGAGCAGCGCGTCGGCGCTCAGGACCGACATCGTGGGGCCGGCGCTGTCGACGAGTTCTTGGCGCAGGTGGTTGCGGTCGACGCCCGGGGCGAGCTGCACGCTGATGCCGTCGACCTTCCCCGGGGTGCCGACGAGTTCGGTGGCGCGGGGCAGGGTGACGGCGACCAGGCTGCCGGCCACGCCGAGGTTGCCGCTGCCGACCTGTGCGATGCCCGAGACGTGGGCATCGACGAGCCCGAACTGCTCTCGTCGCACGCCGATCTGCACCGCGTCGCCGACGTGGAACGAGTGGCGCCGCGCCGCGTTCGAATCGATGACGACGTCGTTCGGCCCACTCGGAGCGTGACCTGACAGCAGATGGATGGCGTTCATCTGCGGGTGATCGGGCCAGTTCGTCAGCGCGGCTCCGTCGGAGATCGTGGCCTTCTCGCCCTTGCGGATCAGAATGGCACCGCCCGCGACCGTCGGATCGGCGGCCGCCACACCGCTGATGCTGCGGAGCGTCGCGACGAGATCGGACGGGACGGCCTGTGATCCGCCGCGTCCTCCGCCTCCGCCTCCGAATCCGCCGCCTCCACCCCCGCGGCCACCGCCCAGCCCGCGGCCCCCCCCTGCATCGACCGGCCGCACCACGAAATCGGTGTGGGTGGTGGCGTCGGAGAGGAGTCGATTGATCGACGCAGCGAGGCTGTCGGTGAGGACGAACGAGCCGTCGACGAAGGAGACTCCGACCACCACGGCCACGGCGGTCAGCACGAACCGGCGCCAATGGGCGCGGGCTGAGCGGCGAGCGAGACGGAACATGTGGGAGTACCTCTGAACGCCGAACTGGGCGACCTGCGGGAGCGCGAACCCGAGAAATTACCGGTCGATCCTGTGGATCAGCTGATGCTGCGGTCAGGTCTCGGTTAAACGTTAGGGGTGCCGATCGCACTGCGATGGCGCCGGCGAGGCGCGGCCCCGTACCGTGGCACCCATGCATGGGGCGATGGTGATGCGGCAGCGGCGCGGGCGTCGATTTGATTCAGGCCCGCGCTGGACGCGTCTGGCCGGCGTCGTGGTGGCCGGCATCGCGCTCCTGGCCGCGTGCACGCCCCCGCCCGAGCCGTTCGTGCACTTTCCCGGTCCGGCGGGTGTCTCGCCGGTCGTGCCGGCCGAGCCCGACGCGGTCGGTCCCATCCGCATCCGCGGACGCCAGATGATCGACCGCGAGGGCCGTAACGTGCTGTTGCACGGCATGAACCTCGTGATGAAGAGCGCGCCGTACTACCCGCAGCTCGGCGTCGATCTCACCGATGCCGACTTCGACAACTTGCGCGACCACGGGCTCAACGCCGTGCGGCTGGGGGTCTGGTACCGCGAGTTGCTGCCGTCGCCGGGCGTGATCAACGACGACTATCTCGACCACGTCGAGACGGTCGTCGAGGCGCTGGCCGCGCATCATGTCTGGGTGCTCCTCGACTTCCACCAGGACGTCTTCACCGGCATGCCCGACTGGGCCACCACGCCCGAGGCGGCGGCGCTGTCGGATCAACCTCCCGAAATCGCACAGGCCATCGGTTGGGCGGGCGCCTACCTGAGCCCGCGCTCGCTTCGGCAGTGGGACGACCTCTGGGCCGACAAGCCCACCGCGGTCGACCCCACTCGCACCATCTTCTCGGCGCTCGCCGAGGGTGCGGCCGCGATGGCGAACCGTTTCAAGGGCAACCCGTTGGTCATGGGCATGGAGTTGATGAACGAACCGTTCGCCGGCTCGCAGATCCTCGACTGCCTCACGCACGGTTGCGGTGCGCTCGAAGCGACGATGGCGACGCGCTGGCAGACGATGACCGACACGATCCATGCGGTCGCTCCCGACTTCAACGTGTTCTGGTCACCGCAGGCGATGGCACCCCACTACGCCGACACCGCGTTGAGCGCTCCCGCGATGCCGTCCGACGGCTCGGAACGCAATGTCGGCCTCTCGTTCCACACTTACTGCTACGGCACCGATGGCGGTTCGCTCACGCCCGCGTCCGACCTCGATCGCGGTCGGTGTCAGGCGATGTTCAACGCATCACTGAGCCGCGGCGACGGAGTGGCGGCGTCATGGGGTGTGCCGATGATGCTCACCGAGTTCGGCGGGTCGGAGAATCCGCTCGACGCGACGTTGGCGACCCGCAGCACCGATCTCTACCGCATGTCCTGGTTCTACTGGCACATGCGCGACCACCAGCCCGAAGAGGTCGAGACGCAGTTGACGCGCGTGGCGCCCCAGGCGACGGCCGGTGATCCGTTGTCGCTTCACTTCGATCCGGCGACCGGCGCGTTCGAGTACCGCTACCGGCCCGACGCGTCCGCAAGCGGGCCGACCACGATCGTGGTGCCGGCGCGGCCGTATCCGTCCGGATACGCGGTCGCAGTCAGCGGGGGAGCGGTCACGTCGGCCCCCAACGCGGGGATGCTGACGGTTGTCGCTGATCCGGGCGCCACCGAAGTGACTGTGGTCGTGTCCCGCGTCTGAGTCGTCAGCGGGCGACCGTCACCACTTGGTGAGGGTGGAATGGGTCGAGGCCCATGTTCCCGTGCAGTTGGCCGGGGTTGCCGTCGTTCCGTAGGTCACCACGCCGACTGACGTCGCGCTGATGAGGAAGCACGTGCCCGAGTCACTCTTGGCGGCGCCGGCCCAGACGCCGGCCGCGGCCGACACCGAGATGGTCTTGGGTGCGGCCGATACGGTCGCGGCTGCGACGTAGGCGAGTGATCCTTCGGCAACGGTCAGAGCCGCGTTGTCGGCCGAGGCGAACGACTGCGTGTCGGTGAACACGACGTTGGCCGCGGTCAGCGAGTTTCGGAGCGCGGACTTGGCCGCTCCGTCCTGGCTGCGGCTGCGGGCACCGAGGAAGGTCGGGATCGCGAGGGTGAGGAGGATGCCGATGATCAGCACCACCACCATCAACTCGATCAGCGTGAAGCCGGCCTGGGTCCGGTTGTGAGGTGACCTGACGATTGCCATCTCATCCCATCGGAGTGTTCTGGCGGATCGTGAGCCAGAACTTTGGAATTCTCTCGTCGGGGGAGCAGCCCCCGTCGCGGCTACCTCGGGGCGGCCACGGGTACTCGGCGGATGCCCGCCTGAGGAGTGCCCATGTCCGCAACACACTTGGCGTACCTGGCGACGCCATCCAGTCTGGCGGTGATCGAGCAGGCGCTCGAACGGCTCACCGACGCAGGGGAGGACGAGCTCGAAGGACTGCTCGGCACGACACGCGAGGATGTCGTACACCTCCTTCGGGCCGCCGTCGAACGGCGGATTGTCACGCGCATGCACGATCCGCGGGCGATCGACGGCGGGCGGGTCGTCGTCGTCCTCACCGCTCGCGAATCGTCGATCGTCGACGTCGCGCTGCGGCTGTCGTCGTGGGTCGCTCTGCCCGAGGAGCGTCCGATGATCCGCAGGGTGCTCGATGATCTCGACGCCGACATGTTCATGGCCCGGGCCCGCGGCGTGCTCCTCGAATCCGAGGTGGGTCCGGATGTCGGATTGCCCGTCGTCGAGCAGACGACAGCTCGAGCGGCGGCGGCGGGAGGTCGTG
>JAYTFP010000061.1:0-18001 GCA_043734285.1 Acidimicrobiaceae bacterium | reverse complement strand
GTGACGCTGGATTCACGCCGATCACCTGGGACGAGGCGCTCGGCGCGATCGGCGGGGCGATCCGCGACACGACGCCCGACCGCGTCGCCTGGTATCTCACGAGCCGCGGGCTGACCAACGAGACGTACTACGTCGCCGGAAAGGCGGCCCGGGCGCTCGGCATCGCCAACATCGACTCGGCGGCACGCGTCTGCCACGCGCCGTCGTCGGTCGGGTTGAAGGACACGATCGGCGTCGCCGCCTCGACGTGCTCGTTGCGCGACGTGCTCGAGTCCGACCTGATCGTGCTGTGGGGGACCAACCCGGCGAACAACCAGCCGGTGTTCATGAAGTATCTCGACCAGGCGGTCAAGCGCGGCACGAAGGTGGTCGTCGTCAATCCGTACCTCGAGCCCGGGCTCGAGCGCTACTGGGTGCCCTCCGCGCTCGAGTCGTATCTGTTCGGTACGCGCATCGCGACGCTGCACGTCCCCGTCCGACCCGGAGGCGACACTGCCCTCGCCAACGCGGTGTTGCAACGTCTCATCGCCCGCGACGCGCTCGACGATCCCTTCATCGCGCAGCACACAGAGGGATGGCGCGATCTGGTCGCGGCGCTCGCGGCCCAGCCCTTCGACGACCTGCTGCGCGTCGCGGGACTGAGCGCCGCGCAGGTCGAGGCGTTCGTCGATCTCTACGCGAGCGCCCGCAGCGCGGTGCTCGTGTGGTCGATGGGGATCACCCAGCATCGCGACGGCGTCGACGGGGTCCGCGGCATCGTCAACCTCGCGCTGGCGCGCGGCAACGTGGGGCGCGACGGAGCAGGCCTGATGCCGATCCGCGGTCACTCGGGCGTACAGGGCGGTGCCGAGATGGGCGCATACGCAACAGCGTTGCCCGGCAACCGGCCGGTCGACGCCGAGCACTCGGCCGAACTCGCCGCCGAGTGGGGATTCGACGTGCCATCCGCTCCCGGGCTCACCGCGCCCGAGATGATCGACGCCTGCGGTGAGGATCGCATCGATGTGCTCTGGTCGTCGGGGGGCAACTTCCTCGAGGTGCTCCCGCAGCCCGACCGGGTCGCGGCGGCCCTCGAGCGCGTCGCGCTGCGGGTCCACGCGGATCTGGTGTTGACGCCGCAGATGTTCGTGCCCGGCGACGATGTCATCGTCGTGCCGGTCCGTACGCGTTACGAGCAAGAGGGCGGAGGGACGTCGACCACGACCGAGCGGCGCGTCGCCTACAGCCCGGAGATCCCGCGAACCGTCGGCGAGGCGCGCAGCGAGTGGCGTCTCTACGGCGACGTCGTGCGTGCCGTGCGCCCAGAGCTCGCCGAGCATTTCGCGTGGACCGACAACGCCACGCTGCGCGCCGAGATCGCCCGGGTCGTTCCCAGCTATGCCGGCATCGAGCACCTGCGCTCGACCGGCGACGCGATCCAGTGGGGCGGGCGCCACCTTTGCGAAGGGGGAGAGTTCCCGACGCCGTCGGGTCGGGGCGCCTTTTCGGTAATCCACCCCTCGGCGCATGTCGATCGGCGCGGCGAGTTCCACCTCTCGACGCGGCGGGGCAAGCAGTTCAACACGATCGTCTGGGCCGAGACCGACCCACTCACCGGTGCGTCGCGCGATGCGGTCTACATCGACGCGGGTGACGCCACCGCGTTGGGACTCGGCGATGGCGCGCGGGTCCGCGTCACGTCGGGCGTCGGTCGGATGGACGGACGGCTGAAGGTCGTGTCGTTGCCGAGTGGCACGCTGCAGGTGCACTGGCCCGAGGGCAACGTGCTGATCGAGTCGTCGCCGGCCGATCGTGAGCCGCTGTCGAAGATCCCCGACTACAACGCCCTTGTCACCATCGAACCTCGCTGAGGCGATGAGGGCGCCCGGGCCGATGGGAGGACAGGGAACGGCCGCCGGTATCATCGCCGACATGACCGAACCCTCCACCCCCTCCGTCGGGCTCGCCGTCGCCCACCTCTTCTGGCAGCCGGGAGCGATCACCGATCGCGACGCGGTGCTGTCGGTCATCGACAAGGCCCGGGCAGACGGCACGCAGGTGATCTGCGCAGCCATGCTCGGCCACAAGGCCGACCTGGCGACGATGGTGCTCGCGGATGACCAGTGGACACTGCGTCGCTTCCAGACGGCGCTCGTCGAGGCGGGGCTCGAACTCGTCGACAGCTATGTGTCGCTCACCGAGCTCTCCGAGTACTCGGCGGGCATCCCCGAGGAGATGCGCCAGGCCCGTCTGCACCCGCAGCTGCCGCCCGAGGGCAAGCCGGCCTTCTGCTTCTATCCGATGTCGAAGCGGCGCACCCGCAAGGCGAATTGGTTCACACTCGACTTCGACGACCGCAAGGCCTTGATGCACGAACACGGCACGTCCGGCCGCAAGTTCGCCGGCAGGGTCATCCAGGTGATCACGGGCTCGACCGGCCTCGATGACTTCGAGTGGGGTGTGACGCTGTTCTGCGAGCATCCCGACGACATCAAGGAGGTCGTGTACACGATGCGCTTCGACGAGGCCTCGGCGGTCTACGCGGAGTTCGGTCCGTTCTACGTGGGCATGGTCGCCGAGCCGGCCGAGGCGCTGACGGAGATCGGCATCCTCTGATCAGCCCATCGGTGACCGTGGCTGCAGCGGGATGCGCAACTCGAATCGGGCGCCGCGACCTTCGGGGGCATCGACGCACCGGAGGCTGCCGCCGTGACGGCGGGCGATGGATCGACTGATCGACAGGCCGAGCCCGCTGCCGCCTGCGGCGCGGGTTCGCGACGTGTCGAGGCGGGTGAACCGTTCGAAGATCCGTTCGCGGTTCTTGTCGGCGATCTCGGGTCCGTCGTTGGTCACCGTGATCACCCCGACCCCGAGTGTGTGGTCGATCTCGATCGTCACCGTCGTCTCGCGGAGTGCGTGTCGGGCCCCGTTGTCGAGGAGGTTCGCGACGACGCGGCCGATGCCGTCGGGCTCGACCTCCGCCGCGAGCGTTGTCTTTCCGATCCGCTCGATCGGCACGTCGGGATGACGCAGTCGCGCCCGAGCGACCTCGTCCTCGGCGACGCTCACGAGGTCGACCGGACGCGCCTGCAGTGGTGACGCGGGGTCGTCGAGCCGGGCGACGTCGAGGAGATCGCCGATCAGACGACCGAGCCGCTGGCTGTCACGGACGAGATTGAGCTCGAGCTGCTCGCGGTCGGCGTCGCTGTGTTCGCCGTGCAGCAGGATCTCAGAGGTCGCGCCGATCGCGGCGGCGGGATTTCGCAGTTCGTGCGACGCGTCGGCGACGAATTGTCGCATCGTGCGTTCCGATGTCTCGGCCCGGTCGATCGACGATTCGAGCGAGTCGACCATCGTGTCGAAGCTCGTCGCCAGGCGCCCCATGTCGGTGTCGCCGCGGTCGGGGCGCAGGCGGGTGTCGCGCTCACCACGAGCAACGCGTTCGGCCACCGCGACGACGTCGTCGAGAGGGTTCAGCGCTCGGCGGGCGAGACGTCCGACGGTCGCGACGATGAGTGCCATGGCGATCACCGACAGCACCGCCTCGACCCCGATGAGACGCAGCACGACCTCGCTGTTGCGCTGTGTGTCGGCGAGCAGCGTGATCACGGTCGAGTCGGCGAGTCGGCGGCGCAGCACCGACATCTCACTGAGTCGGTCGTCACTGGTGGCGCGGACCTTTGCACTGGCCGGTTCGAGTTTCACTGACTCGTCCTGGGAGACGGGATGGATGGCTCGGAACTCGCCCGCGCGCTCCGCATCACCGGCGACGATGTCGGTGTTGTTGCGCGTCACGATCGCCGTGATGTCGCGGTCGGACAGCTGGATCGCGAGTTCGTCCTGTGAGGTGGTGGCGAGCTGTGTCGACAGCACCGAGCGCGCTTCGAGGCGACGATTGAGATCGTGGTCGAGCTGTGAGCCCAGCACGATGGCCGTGGCTGCGGCGACCACCACGAGCAGCACCGACATCGCGGCGATCGTGATGAGGGTCAGGCGCGTGCGTAGTGACGCGGCCCTCACGGTGCGTCCATGCGGTAGCCGATGCCGCGCACCGTCGTGATGAGACGCGGGCCGTGCTCCTCGAGCTTTCGTCGCAGCGCCGACATGTGGACCTCGACGACGTTGGGGTCGTACGCGTCGTAGCCCCACACGTGCGTGAGCAGCTGCGTCTTCGACAGGACGCGCCCGCGGTGGCGCGCCAGCTGCGCGAGCAGCCGGAACTCGGTCGCGGTCAGGTCGACGGTGACGCCATCGCGCCGGGCGATCGCGGCCTCCGCGTCGATGGTGAGGTCACCGATCGTCATCGTGGTGGTCTGGAGCCGGCCGGACCTGCGAAGAATCGCCAGGACGCGAGCCGACAGCTCGGCGAGCGCCACGGGCTTGACCACGTAGTCGTCCGCGCCGAGGGAGAAGCCGGCGAGGCGATCGTCGAGTCCGTCACGCGCCGTGAGGAAAAGCACGGGGACGTCGCGGTGGCTCCGCAAGTGGGCCGCGATCGCGAATCCATCGCGGCCGGGCAACATCACGTCGAGGACTGCCAGATCGGGTGCCGCGGCGACGATCGCGTCGACGTCATGGCCATCGCCGAACTCGATGACCTCGTAGCCCTCGGCGCGCAGCGACGCGGCCAACGCGAGCCGGAGACTCCCCTCGTCCTCGACGAGCACGATGCGGGGGGTCTCCACCGAGCCAGTATGACAAGCCGTACCTGAAGACTTCCTGAAATGGTGTCAGCCGACCGGACAAAAGCCCCTCTCCGTCCGTATGGTCACCCCATGACGACAACGAACCCCGGGCCGCGTCCGCGACGAGCGATCGTCGCGTTGATCGTCGCCGGCATCCTCCTCATCGCCGACGTCGGCGCCGTGCTCGCGCTCCACGATCGCCATCACGGGCGTCGCGGGTCGATCTGCCTGTCGGATCGCAGCCTGCGCGCCGATGGCAACGGCTCCATCGATGGCAACGGCTCCATCGACGGGAACAGCCCAGCGGTCGGCAACGGACGCGTCGACCTCGATCCCACGACGCGCCGGTCAGTCACCGACGAGAGGTGCGGGCCCTTCGGCGCGTTCGGCTCGCGTGGCCTGGCGCAGCGTCACGGCCAGTTCGGGGGCAGCACCTTCGGCACCAACAACGGCAACGGTTCGACCAACATCCCGAACCAGGGCCAGAACACCGTGCCGAATCGTCGGAGCGGCAACGGGTTCCCTCCGTTCGAACTGCCAGGGCGAGGTTCTGCGAGTTCGACCACGACCACCACGACGACCACGACGGCTCCGGCCGGCGTCGGTCAGTGACGAGAGGATCCAGCGATGTATGCGCAGATGATCGAACACGGTTTCCGGGAGGGCTCGGGACTCGGCGGCGGGATCGCCGCTGTCTGCCTGCTACTGGTGGTGCCCGCGGTCATCGTGGCGCTGATCGCCTACGGCACGGTGGTCCTGTGGCGCCACCGGGTCGTCCCGGCGGGTGGTGGTCCGAATCCCGCTGCACCGCACGCCCAGCACATCCTCGACGAGCGGTTCGCCCGCGGTGAGATCGATGCCGACATCTACGTGCGGCAGAGTGAGTTGCTCCGTGCGACCCGCGACGGCACGCCTTTCGTTTCGCCGCCACCGATGCCGGTGACCGTCCCGGCCGCCCCCGCGCCCGCGCCCGAGGCGCCGACCGCGGTCACCGAAGCCGTCACGACTGACGACTGATCGAACCGGCCGCTATTTCGCGGCGACGAGCGTGACCAGTTCCTTGGTCATGTTCGACGTCGTGCCGTAGACCCCGAACGCGGAGGGGCCCTTGCCGCGCTCGACGAGCGCCTTGATGATCGGCGCCGCGAGCGTCACCGGCGTGGTGATCACGACGGCCTGAGCGCCCGAGTCGATGACCGCTTGCGCGGCTCGCCCCGCCGAGGCGGCGTCGGTGCCGGTCGCGGTCACCGTCGCGACGACCTTGCCGCCCGCCGCGCCGATGGCTGCGCCCACGTCGTTCGCAGTCTCGAGGTCGTCGCCGGCGCCGCTCGTGACCACCGCCGCCCGGGTGTATCCGTCGTTCGCGACCAGCGTGCCGAGCACCTGACCCTCGAGATCCTCGGGCGGGGCGAGCCGGAAGAAGAGCCCTCGGTCGGGGAGGATCGACAACGCTCGATTGGTGTCGGTGGGAGAGATGGTGAGGATGCCTGCGGCGGTGAGGCGGGGCACGGCGACCCGGTCGATCTCGAAGTTCGTTCCGCCGATGACGGCGTCGACCTGCCCACTGATGAGGTGATCCACCGCCGTGTTCACCGCACCGCTCGAACCGTCGCCGGTCTCGTCCGCGACGACCTGGATCGGCTCACCCAGCACTCCGCCGGCGCCGTTGATCTCGGCGACCGCCGCGTTTGCGCCTGCCTGCGCGGCTCGAGCGGTGTCACCTTCGGGCCCCGCGGGAGGCAGGAGGAAGCCGATGCGGAGCGTGCCGTTGCCCGCGGGTGGGGCGTTGAGGTCGACCAGCGGGGCGGGTGCTTGTGACGGGGGAGCCTGCGCAGGCGTGACGTCGCCGGTGCGCACATTCCCCGAGGTGGTGAACTCGATGGTGCCGAATCCCGCCTCGGCGGGATCGCCGTTGGGCTGCAGCGAGATCCCGCCGGAACGTCCGAAGTAGTCGGGGTCGAGCTTCGTCTCGATCAGGCGACGACAGCTGCGGAAGTCGGTGCACTGCTTGCCGGTCTGCGTGAGCCCGACGAGGCGATCGGCGATGCGCCCCGGGGCGTCGTCTCTCGCCTGCTCGGCGCCGAGGGCGATCAGCACCACCGCGTCGTACCCCTCGGCCGCGCCCGACAGCTGACGGACGCCCGGATCCACAGCGAGGATCTGCGAGCGGAAGTCGGCATCGATGGTGATCGCGGGTGCGGCACCCCGCATGCCGTTGAGTGGGCTGGTGCCGGGGGTCGTGAGGCTGCCGAGGACACCCGGATCGACAGCGAAGGCGGTCTGCGAGACGGTTGCCGTGCGTTGGTTGAGCGCATCGTAGTAGTGCGCCGCGCCGCAGGCCGAGCACACCAGGCACGAACCGGCCAGCAACGCGAGGGCTCGGCGGATCGCCCGCGAGATGACCATGGGGCACCACTGTACGAGTGGTCCGCCCGGATGCCCCAGGCAGCGTCATCCGAGCGTGCGCCGAAGGCGGCACGCTCCATCAGGACAGTGCGCTGGTCGGCGAAGCCGAGCGGTCTCGCCGGATCCCGTCGCGATGCGCCACGATGGCGCCGTGGCCACGCTCGAGGACGACGAACGCATGCTCTCGGAGCACGCGGCAGCGCTGGCCGATGCGGTCGACGAGGCGATCGGACCATGGGTGATCGCCTCGGTCGCGCGGCGGGCGACCGGGTTCGGGGCCGAGGCGTCGCGCGCGGCCGAGCAGTGCCGCGCCGAGCTGGCACCGCGGATCAGGGCGCTGCTCTCGACCGATCTCGATGAGCAACGCACGACTCCGCTCGTGCTGCTCCGCGAGGCCGCGAGCTACGCGACACGGGTGCTGGCGGATGCCGGCATCGCGCCGGTCGCTCGCGACGACTTCGCTCGACGCGTCGAACCCGATGACGTGTACGACCTCTCGGCCGCGACGTGGAGTGACTTCGGCGAGCGGGTGGGCGAGGCGGGACTCGTGTGGGGCGCCGCCAAGGCGCACGTGCACCTGCGCCGCCGCAACCTGCGCTGACGCGCCGCCTGTCGGCGCAGACTCAGTCGGCGTCGGGCGTGTCGAAGCGCTGCCAGCCGAGTTCGTTGACGGGCCGGTCCTCGAAGAACAGACAGAACTCGGGACACGCGAACGGGGCCGTCTCGCTGGCTCCGACCCGGCACCGCTGCACCGTCTCGTCGGCACCGACCGTGCGTGTCGAATAGTGGCGGCAGTCTTGGCGAACGCTCACGCGCCCATTGTGCCAGACGGTCGGATTCAGTTCGCGTGACGCCCCTTCCACTACGTTGCGGCGGTTGGTGGGAGTGGGTCCACACCGACAGGAGGACGAACCGTGGAGTCCGGCAACGTCGCGTGGATATTGACTGCGTCGGCCTTGGTGTTGTTCATGACGCCGGGCCTCGCCTTCTTCTACGGCGGCATGGTGCGCGCGAAGAACGTGCTCAACATGCTGATGATGAACTTCTGGTGCCTGCTCGTGATCCCCGTTCTCTGGGCAATCGTCGGGTACTCGCTCGCCTTCAGCGGCTCCAACCGCGTGATCGGGAACTTCGATCTCGCCTTCCTCCACCGGCTCGGCATCACCGGCGGACGCAGTTCGGAGCTTCTGGCGATGATCTTCCTCTGCACATTCGCCGCGATCACCCCAGCGCTGATCTCGGGGGCGGTCGCCGACCGGATGAAGTTCTCGGCCTGGGTGGTCTTCGTGCCGATCTGGAGCTTGGTCGTCTACTGCCCGGTGACCTACTGGGTCGCGGCCTCGGACGGGTGGCTCAAGGCCCGCGGATCCCTCGACTTCGCCGGCGGCACTTCGATCCACGTCAACGCCGGGATTGCCGCGCTGGCCGCCGTCCTCGTGCTCGGCCGGCGCAGGGGTTGGCCGGCGGACGGCGCGCCACCGCACTCGATGCCGCTCGTGATGCTCGGCACCGGGATCCTGTGGTTCGGCTGGTTCGGGTTCAACGCGGGCTCGGCGCTCGCGGCGAACGGTCTGGCCGTTGCGGCCTTCGTCAACACGATGCTCGCCGCGGCCGCGGCGGGACTGTCGTGGGCGGTGGTCGAGCGCGTACGCGAGGGGCACTTCACCAACCTGGGAGTCGCGTCGGGGATCGTGGCGGGGCTGGTCGCGATCACGCCGGGATGCGGCTACGTCACGCCGATGTCGGCGATCGTGATCGGCCTGGTGGCGGGCGCATTGTGCAGCGTGGCGATCGGCCTGAAGTTCCGCTTCGGGTTCGATGACAGCCTCGACGTGGTCGGCGTGCACTTCGTCGGGGGGCTGGTCGGCTCGTTGCTGATCGGGATCTTCTCCGACCCGACCGCGCTGGGCTGGCCGATCGGTGCCGGCGCCGGGAAGGCGGCCAAAGGCCTGTTGCTGGGCGGCGGGCCGGGCCTCCTCGCTGAGCAGGCGCTCGCCAACGGGGTGACGATCGTCTACTCGTTCGTGGTGACATTCGTGATTCTCAGGACGATGGATGCGATCATGGGCATCCGGGTCGCCGAGGAGATCGAGAACGAAGGCCTCGACACCGGAGAGCACGCCGAGACTGCCTACCAATTTGCCGAGCGCATCATGGGCAGGACGAATTGAGCCGAACGGAGCACAACACATGAAACTGATCACGGCCATCATCAAGCCCTTCAAGCTCGACGACGTGAAGACCGCGCTGAAGAGCATCGGCGTCGAGGGGTTGACCGTCAGCGAGGCGCAGGGCTTCGGTCGTCAGGGCGGTCACACCGAGTCGTATCGGGGAACCGAGTACCAGGTCGACTTCGTGCCGAAGCTCCGCGTCGAGGCGGTCGTGGCGGACGATGCTGTCGAGCGCGTCGCCGACGCACTGGCCGCAGCCGCGCGGACCGACAAGATCGGCGACGGCAAGGTCTGGGTGACCAACGTCGAGAGCATCGTCAGGATCCGCACGGGCGAGCGCGACACCGACGCGATCTGACGTGGCAGGTTCGACGATCGGCGTGGGTCGCGACGCGGTCCTCGCGGACAACACGCTGCGCGGACGCGGCCTCGTCACCGCGTACACCGCGCTGATCGACGACTGGCTCGTTGGTCTGTACCGCGACTCGGTCGGCGAGCGGCCGGCGATCGCGCTCGTGGCCACCGGCGGCTACGGCCGCGCCGAGCTCACCCCCGAGAGCGACCTCGATCTGCTCCTCCTCCACGACGGATCGATCACTGCGGCCGACGCGCAGCAGCTCTGGTATCCGATCTGGGATGCGGGCTTCAAACTCGGTCACGCCGTTCGCACCGAGGACGACACATTGCAACTCGCTTCCAGCGATCTCGCGACCGCCACCGCGCTGCTGTCGGTGCGGCACCTCGCCGGCTCGAAGGAGATGACCGAGCACCTCGACCACGCTGCACGCGCGCTGTGGCGCAAGCGTTCGAAGCGGTGGCTCACCGAGTTGGCGGCCAGCGTCGAGCTGCGTCACCGCACGGCCGGACAGGTGCTCTTCGATCTCGAACCCGAGTTGAAGGAGGGCCGCGGCGGACTCCGTGACGTCCACGCGCTCACCTGGGCCAGCGTTTCCGACGACGACTTCGGCGCAGTCGGCAACGGTTCGCTGACCACGCACTACGACACGCTCCTCGATGCCCGGGTCGAGTTGCACCGGGTCACGAGCCGGCACGGCGATCGCTTGTTCCTGCAGGAGCAGGACGAGGTCGCAGCCCGGCTCGGCGACGAAGACGCCGACGTGTTGATGGCGCGCATCGCGGGAGCGGCGCGTGCGATCGCGTGGGCGTCCGACGAGTCCTGGTACGACCTGACCCGTCGCCAGTCGGGCGGGTTCCTTCGGCGCGCCCCGAGGCACCGCGTGCTCGAGACCGGCGTCGAACTGGTGAACGGTCGGGTCGACCTCATCGCCGACGGTCCGGACGCCGCGCCGGTCGACGGCACGGCCGTGCTGCGCGTCGCCGTCGCTGCCGCGACCCAGCGCGCCCGAATCGGTCGGGCGACACTCGTTCGCCTGCTCGATGCCCCGCCGCTCGCCGAGCCGTGGTCGAGCGAGGCACGGTCGTTGTTCGTCGAGCTCCTCGCCACGGGCGACGCAGCGATCGATGTCATCGAGTCGCTCGACATCGGCGAGCTGTGGTGCCGTCTGATCCCCGAATGGGAGCCGAATCGCAGCCGGCCGCAGCGCAACGCCTACCACCACTTCACCGTCGACCGGCATCTGCTCGAGACCGTGGCGCAGGCCGCGATGCTCGCCAATCGTGTCGCCCGACCCGACCTGCTGCTCATGGGAGCGCTCTGCCATGACATCGGCAAGGGGTACCCGGGCGACCATGCGGTCGTGGGCATCGATCTCGCGGCGGCCCTCTGTCGTCGCATCGGGATGACCGATGCCGACGTGACGACCGTCGGTGCGCTGGTCGAACATCATCTGCTGTTGCCCGATGTCGCGACACGGCGCGATCTCGACGATCCCACGACGATCCGATCAGTGGCGGCGCGCGTCGGCACACTCGAACGGCTTCGCCTGCTCGAGGCATTGACGGAGGCCGACTCGATCGCCACCGGACCGTCGGCGTGGAGCCCGTGGAAGGCCGGACTGTTGAACACCCTCACCGAGCGCGTGGCGCACGTGCTGGCCGGGGGCGACGTCGCGGAGGTCACTGCCGCGTCGGTCGCGACAACGGCGCAGACCGACCTGCTCGCGGTCGGACGCGCCGGGCAGCGACTGGTCGTCGAGGCGCGCAACGACCGACTCGTGCTGGTCTGCCCTGACCGACCCGCGGTGTTCAGTCGCGTGGCGGGCGTCCTTGCGCTCAACGGGCTCGATGTCGTCGAGGCGTCGGCTGCGAGCGACGACGGAATGGTCGTCGATGAGTTCAGGGTGTCGTCGGTGTTCGGCAGCGAGATCCCGTGGGCGAAGGTCGAACGTGATCTCGAACGGGCGTTGATGGGTCGCCTCGCCCTCGACCCTCGCCTCGCCGAGCGGGCACGCAGTTACCGGCTCCGGGTCCGCTCACCGCGTTCGATTGAGCCGAAGGTCAGGGTGCTCAACGAGGCCTCCGACGAGGCCACCGTGATCGAAGTGGTCGGTCCTGACCGGGTCGGCCTGCTGTACCGGCTGACGCGGACGATCGCGGATCTCGACCTTGACATCGCGTCGGCGAAGGTGGCGACCATGGGGACCGATGTGGTCGACGTCTTCTACGTGCGCGACCGCGACGGCAACAAGATCACCGGCGACCTCGACGTCGCGGAGATCAAGACCGCACTGCTCCACGTGCTGCTCGGCGAACGCTGAGCGGCCCCGGGTCACTGATCGCGGAGGAACCGCTCGACCTCGGCGACCAGCTCGTCGGCAGTGTGCTCGGCCATGCCGTCGCAGTCGTAGGTCTCCTCGAGGTGGCGGACGTAGGCGACGGTGTCGTCGTCCTCCTCCACCAGCTCGCTGATCTGCTCCTCGTAGGCCACCGATTCGGCCTCGAGGTCGCCGGCGGGCACCTCGGTGCCGAGGATCGTGCCGACGCGGTGCACCAGGGCGAGCGCGGCCTTCGGTGAGGGGGCCGCCGGAACGTACGACGGGACGGCAGCCCACAACGATGCCGACTTCAGCCCGGCGTCGGCGCAGCGGTTGTGCAGCACCCCCACGATCCCGGTCGGGCCCTCGTAGCGCGACGGCTCGAGGTGCAGCGCCTCGACGACCGACGGCTCATACGCGCTGCCGAACACCGAGGTCGGCCGGGTGTGGGCGACGTCGGCGAGCAGCGCTCCGACGGTCAGCACGAGCCTGGCGCCCATCGCATTCGCGACCTCGGTGATCTGGTCGCAGAACGTGCGCCAGCGCAGCTGCGGCTCGATACCGCTGACGAGCACCACGTCGGGTGCCCCGGGCGGACGGGCCAGCGAGAACGTGTTCTCGGGCCAGTCGAGCTCACGGCGGTCATCGTCGACGATCCGCACGTGCGGTCGCGTCTGGGTGAAGTCGTAGAAGTCCTCGGGGTCGAGGTCGGCGAACGGCACCGCGTTCCACACGGACGCGAGGTGGGCGATCGCAGACGTAGCCGCGTCTCCCGCGTCGTTCCAGCCCTCGAAGGCGGCGACGACAATCGGCTGCGTGACCTCGGGACGCATCGCCCAGCGGATGTGACTCACCTGGTTCACGCTATCGACCAATGTGCCGATTTCGACCGGCGCCCGCGACCCGAACCGGGCACCCGGCCAGCAATCGCCCTTGCCTATCCGCTCGTCTCCTTGGCGCGTCCTACGCTGGGCGGATGCCGATCGATCCCTCGGTCTCCGTCTCGGAGATCCACGACGTCACGCCGCGCCTGGTCGAGGCCTTCGCCCGGTTGATCCCGCAGCTGTCGTCGTCCGCTGCCGCTCCCACCGCCGACGAGCTGACCGAGATCATCGGCTGCAATGCGAATCACCTGCTCGTGGCGCTCGACGACGATGGCGAGATCCTCGGGTCGATAACGCTCGTCGTGTTCCGCATCCCGACCGGCGTCAGAGCCTGGATCGAAGACGTCGTGGTCGACGATGCGGCGCGCGGCCGGGGCGTCGGCGATGCGCTGAATCGCTTCGCGATCGAGCTCGCCTACAAGCTCGGCGCGTCGACGATCGATCTCACCTCGCGCCCCAGCCGCGAGGTGGCGAACCGATTGTACCGACGTCTCGGATTCGAGGAGCGGACGACGAACGTCTACCGCCACAACCCCGACGCCGATCAGGCGGGATCGAGCCGGTAGATCGTGCCGCCGAGGTCGGCTGCGTAGAGCTCGTGGTGTGAGTCCTCTCCGAACGACACGATCTGGGGTGGCGGCGCGCCGGTCGACGTCAGCGTGACCGCCTCCTTCACGGTCGTCCCGTCGACGCGCAGTGCGCGCAGGGTCGACTGGCCGTAGTCGGAGTACAGGTACGCGCCGCTCAGGTTCGGCAGGTGGGTGCCGCGGTAGACGAACCCGCCGATGATCGCGACACCTTCCTGGTGGTCGTACTCGAAGATCGGTTCGACCATGCCCGCGGGGCGGGTTCCGCCCGTGACGGTGTCGTGCGCCCCTTCGCGCAGACTCCAGCCGAGGTTCGCGCCGCGCCCCTGACCCTGAGCGGCCGGCAACACGTCGATCTCCTCCTCCTCGGCACCGCCGACGTCGGCGATCCAGAGATCGCGCGTCGACGCGTCGAAGCTGAAACGCCACGGGTTGCGCACGCCGTAGAGCCAGATCTCGGGACGGCCGTTGCGCCCGTCGGCGAAGGGGTTGTCGGGCGGGATCGAATACGGCGCGGTCGCGGTCGGGTGCAGCGGATCGATCCGCAGCATCTTGGCGAGCAGCACCTTGGTGTTCTGGCCGTTGCCGCTCGGATCGCCCTGACCGCCGCCGTCGCCGTAGCCGAGCCACAGGTAGCCGTCGGGCCCGAACAGGGCGTTGCCGCCGTTGTGATTGGGGAACGGCTGGTGCAGCCGGAGGATCTCGACACGCGACGCCGGATCGGCCACGTCGCCGTGCATGTCGTACATGTCGACGACGCTGTTGCCGTTGTCGTTGCCGTCGGTGTAGCTGGCGACCATCTTCGTGCCGTCGGGGCTGAACGCGACCGACAGCAGACCCCGCTCGCCGCCGAATGCGCCGACTCGCGACGTGAGGTCGATGACCGGCGTCGCCGAGACCTTGAACGTGTCATCGGACTGGTGCTCGAGCACGATGACACGGCCGGCCATCTCGGTGACGTAGAGGTTCTCGCCGCCGGGGCGGCTCACAACCGCGGTCGGGATGTGCGCGACCGCGACAGCGGTGAGGCGCACGCTCGTGCGGCCCAGCATCGACTCGCCCTGTTGTGCGACCGGCAGGGTGGTCGACCCGCTGCCGACCGGGTCGGCGTGTCGCGACGTGCTCGTGGCGCTGCACGACGCGGCCAGCAGGACCGTCGCGAGCAGCGCGGTGATGGATCGGCGTGAGATGGTCATCGACGACCACCGCGGCTCGGGCGGATCAGCCCCTCCTGCACGACCGACACGGCCAGTTGGCCGTCGCGGGTGTACATCAGGCCGCGCCCGAGTGCGCGTCCGCCGGCCGCAGTCGGCGTGTCCTGCGCGTAGAGGAGCCAGTCATCTGCTCGGAACGGCCGATGGAACCACATGGCGTGGTCGAGGCTGGCCATGAAGTTCTCGCCGATGCCGTTGCCGCCGTGCGGGCGCATCGCGGTGTCGAGCACCGTCATGTCGGACGCGTAGGTGACGACACAGGCGTGGAGCACCGGATCGTCGGGCAGCAGGCCGTTCGCCCTGACCCAGACGTTGTCGGTCATCGGGCCGGGCGTGTGGTCGTTGGGGGGCTGCCAGTTGCAGTAGCGGGTGTCGATGGCCCGGGGCCTCGCGTACCAGTCGCCGAGGATGTCCTTCCACGGTTCCATCCGCGTCATGAAGTCGGGGAGCGTCTCGGGCTCGGGCAGTCCTGTTGGCATCGAGAACTGGTGATCGAAGCCCTCTTCGGCGATGTGGAACGAGGCCGAGAGCCCGAAGATCGACTTGCCGTGCTGGATCGCCTTGACTCGCCGCGTGATGAAACTGCGGCCGTCACGGATGCGGTCGACCTCGTAGAGGATCGGCGTGTTCGGATCACCGGGGCGCAGGAAGTAGGAGTGGAGCGAGTGCACGGTCATGCCCTCGACCGTGCGGGCCGCAGCGACGAGGGCCTGCCCGGCGACCTGACCGCCTAACACCCGCTGGCGATCCTCCTTCGGGCTGTTGCCGCGGAAGATGTTCACTTCGATCGGTTCGAGATCGAGCAGGGTGATGAGCGCGTCGACGGCGGATTGATCCATCCGGTCATTCTCGCCGCTCCCTGCCCACCCAACGAACGGACGTCAGCGAGCCGGCTACCGGGTCGGAGCAGGCTGTGCCGGTAGGATCTTCCCCCGTGAAGCTCTCACCCACCGCCCTTCTCGAACACTCGCGCACCGACGCGGGTCGCAAGCAGATCCGCTACGCGTTGGTGTCGATCATCTTCGTCCCGATGGGTCAGGTCTTCGTACAGACCTTCCACTGGACGACCAGCTGGCCGAATTACCAGTCCATCCTGGTCACGGCCTGCATCCTGACGATCCCGAACTACTACGCGAACAAGTTGTACGTCTGGAGGGACACCTCGAAGGCGAACCTCCACACGCAGATCATCGTGTTCTGGATCGCGGCGATGCTCGGCACCGGTGCGGCGATGGGCCTGGCAGACCTGGCCGATCACCTGACCACCGACTCGAGCAAGCTGGTGCAGGCGATCTGGTTGTTCATCGCGCAGCTCGCCGGGTACGGCGTGATCTGGGTCGGCCGTTACTTCTTCCTCGACAAGATCATCTTCAAGGCGACCCATCACGGCCACGAGCCGACGGTCGAGGAGCTCGACGAGCTCCATCACGAATTCCCGGTCTGATGCGCGCAGATCATCAGGCCGCGGCCGAGGCGGCGCGCGGCTTCATGCCGCCCGACGAAGGGCTCGCGCTGTATGTCGCCGCATGCGACGCATGCGAATCCGTGATCGACGCCCCGCTGCTCGAGATCGGCAGCTACTGCGGCAAGTCGGCGATCTACCTGGGGTCCGCGGCAGAGGCGCACGGTGTCGTGCTCTTCGCGCTCGACCATCACCGCGGTTCGGAGGAGAACCAGGCCGGCTGGGAATGGCACGAGCCCGACCTCGTCGACCCTGCGGTGGGCAAGATGGACACGCTGCCGATCTTTCGTCGCACGGTGCACGACGCCGGACTCGAGCCCTCGGTCGTCGCCCTCGTCGCCGACTCGCCGACGATCGCCCCCTTCTGGACGACGCCGTTGGCGATGCTGTTCATCGACGGAGGGCACGGCTCGGAGCCCGCACACCGCGACTACGAGATGTGGACCCCGCACGTCGCTCCGGGCGGCACACTGGCGATCCACGACGTCTTCCCCGATCCGGCCGACGGCGGGCGCCCGCCCTACGAGATCTACTGCCGAGCGCTCGAGTCAGGCCGGTTCACCGACGTCTCGGCGGCCGGTTCGCTGCGCGTCCTCCGACGGGTCACGCCGTAGGGGTCGCGGCCTTCTTCTGCTTCGACTCGTGTCGGACGAGGAGCAGGATCACGCACGGTGCGAGCGCGATCCCGGCGAGCACCAGGAACTGGGTGCCGCTGCCGCGATCACCAGCGTGTTTCGGCGCGACACCCGAATTGGGCTGCGGGATGATGTGCGGCACCGAGACCTGGGGTTGCTCGGGCGCGGTGTCGGCGGCAACTGCGGGCGCGCCCGACAGGATCCAGAGCAGCGTCAGCGCACCGACGAGGCGCGCTGCGGATCGAATCATTCCGAAGTGCGATCCGACACCGTGTCGTCGGTGTGGGTGTCGATCAGCGGTGGCAGGGTGCTGTGGTCGACGAAGAGTCCCGATGCGGGACTCTTCCCGGCGAGCGCGTCGGCGCCGAGGATGATCGCCGCTGCGGTGTAGGTCGACTGCTCGCCACCGGGGAAGTGGACCTCGTCGGGATAGACGATGCCCGTCCAGTAGCGGCCGTCGGACTCGCGCAGCGTCTGGGCCTCTCGAAAGAGCCGTGCGGCCGTCTCGACCTCGCCCACGACGAGGTGCGCCATCATGCACTCGCACGTCTCGGCCGCGGTTACCCATGGGCGGTCGGAGACGCAGCGGATGCCGCGGTCGTCCATCGCGAACGCCTCGAAGCGCTCGGCGAGCCGTTCACGGCCCGCGTCGCCGACGATGACACCGCACAGCACCGGGTAGTACCAGTCCATCGCCCAGCGGTGCTTCGGTGCGAACGCATCGGGCTCGTCACGGATCACCCGGGCGAGGCGCGCGGCGCTCAGCTCCCAGTCGGGGCGCTGCTGGTCGAGCTCGTTGGCGATCGCGATCGCGCAGCGCAAGCTGTGGCAGATCGACGACGAGCCGGTGAGCAGGGCGAACGACCACGGGGTGCCATCGGCGTGGCGGGCCCAGAGGATCTCGCCGCGGGGCGTCTGCAGCTCGAGTACGAATTCGATCGCCGCCTCGACGACGCCCCACATGTCCTCGAGGAATCCGCGGTCACGATGCAGCAGCCAGTGGTGCCAGACGGCGGTCGCGACATAGGCGACGCAGTTCGCGTCGAACTTGTCCTGCTCGACCCGGTCGGCCAGGTAGTACTGGTGCCAGGCGCCGCTCGACAGCTGCATCGAACGGAGCCAGTCGAACCCGCGCTCGGCCTCGGCGCGGCGTCCACCGAGCATGAGCGCCATGAGCGCCTCGTTGTGGTTCCACGTGTCGGCATGGCCACCCGGGAACCAGGGGACCATGCCGTTCGGGAGTTGTACTTCGGCGATGCGGTCGACGGTGAGCGCCAACTCGGCCGCGGTCACCACTCCATCG
>JAYTFP010000060.1:0-2498 GCA_043734285.1 Acidimicrobiaceae bacterium | reverse complement strand
CCTGACGAACACGTTCAGGTCGAGGTCGATCGTCGAGCGGGGCTCAGCGTGGTAGCCGAGCGCAATGGCTCCACCGATGGCGTAGGGAACGTCGATCTTGCGGAGCACATGACCCGTCGCGTCGATGAGTTCGATGACGTTCATGACTGCGCGTCCGCGAGTTGGAGGAGCTCGTAGATCATTCGACCGCGATCCTCTGGAGATGTTGACTGCCGATCACGCGACTCGTTGTCGGCCGGGTCGCCGGGCAGCGCCGGTGGAAGATCGTCGTCGGCGAACCAGCCGGCAATCGGCAGGGGACACCGAACGCGCTGGTCACCGCTCTCGGCGACCAGTTGATAGCCGCACGCCACGAGGATGCGGTTGAGCGCGTCGATCGTCGGAGTCCGGCGGTCGTTCTCGTACGCCGACAGGTTCGGTTGATCGATCCCCGTCGTCTCGGCGAGCTGGGCCTGGGTGAGTCGACGCGACTGCCGTACATCGCGGAGGAATCGTCCGTAGCTGGGTGCCGAGTTCATATACGAAACGATATCAGGATGAGGAAGAGCCGCCACATCGGCTACAATGGATCCCCGGTCGCGCGGAGTTCGTCGCGCGCCGTCCCCCGCTGCTCAGATCCGGAGATCTTCATGGCAAACCGCTTCGACACGATGATGGAACCGCGGGTCGAGGGGCTGCTCGAGCGTGCCGGCTCGAAGTTCTCGCTGGTGGCCCTTGCCTCGATGCGTGCGCGTCAGATCAACAGCTACTACGGCCAGCTCGGTGACGGCCTCGGCACGATCATCCCGCCGCAGGTCACGTCGACGGCCTCGAAGTCGCTGTCGATCGCGTTCGAAGAGATCGCCGGCGACAAGATCGTGGGCGTGAAGGCATCGGTGCTCGCCGCCGAAGCGGCCGCGGCCGAAGCAGCCGCCGCGGCTGACGCCGAGTCCGACAGCTGACCGACGGTACGACGGGCCGACGCATCCGATGATCGCCGGTCGACGGATCGTTCTCGGCGTCTCCGGCGGGATCGCGGCCTACAAGGCCATCGATCTCTGCAGGCATCTCGTCGACGCGGGCGCGCACGTCGTGCCGGTGATGACCGAGGGTGCGCGCAAGTTCGTCGGCGCAACGACGTTCTCGGCCCTGGCCTCGGAGCCGGTGCAGTCGTCGCTGTGGAACGAGCACGATCCGATTCCCCACACGCGCCTCGGGCAGTCGGCCGACCTGATCGTGGTCGCGCCCGCGACGGCGCGTGTCATCTCGGCCTATGCGACCGGCGCGTCGAGTGACCTGCTGACGGCCACGCTGCTCGCCACGCGGGCACCGGTGGTCGTCTGCCCGGCGATGCACACCGAGATGTGGGAGCACCCGGCGGTGCAGGACAACATCGAGACGCTGCGCCGCCGCGGCGTCGTGATCGTCGAACCCGAAGAGGGGCGACTCGCCGGCGGCGACATCGGCAAGGGTCGTCTCGCGTCGACCGCGGCGATCGTGGCGGCCATCGAATCGGCCCTCGGCGACGGCGTCATCGGCGACATGACGGGGCTGTGCGTGCTGGTCACCGCCGGCGGTACCCGTGAGCCGATCGATCCGGTCCGGTTCGTCGGCAACCGCAGCTCGGGCAAGCAGGGTCACGCGATCGCCGAGGCGGCAGCGGCCAGGGGCGCTTCGGTTCTACTGGTCACCACCACGAACTTGCCGGTCTCCGCCGGCATCACCCGAATTCCTGTCGAGACTGCGGCCGACATGCAGCGCAGCGTCGACGACCTGGCGGCGACCGGCGACGTGATCGTCATGGCCGCCGCGGTGGCGGATTTCCGTCCGGTCGGGGCCCTCGACCACAAGATCAAGAAGGGCGCCGGAGTGCCCGAGGTCGTGCTCGAGCCGACCCCCGACATCCTTGCCGGGCTCGGCGCGGCGAAGCAGCCGTGGCAGGTGCTCGTCGGATTCGCCGCCGAGACGCAGGACGTCACCGCCAACGCCCTCGACAAGTTGACGCGAAAACACCTCGATGTCATCGTTGCCAACGACGTGTCGGCACCGGGAGTCGGTTTCGAGCACGACACGAACGCAGTGACCATCCTCTGTGCCTCGGGTTCCGAGCGCGAGGTGCCACTTTCCGACAAGCGGGCAATCGCCCGCGCCGTCCTCGACGTGGTGCTCGAAGAGAGAACCCGACGCGGACTCACATCGCAGCAATCAGGAGCATGACATGAGCCAGTGGACCTTCACCTCGGAGTCGGTGACCGAGGGCCATCCCGACAAGATGGCCGACCAGATCTCCGACTCGATCCTCGACGCGATCCTCGCCCAGGACCCGAACAGCCGGGTCGCCTGCGAGACGATGGTGACGACGGGGCTGTGCATCGTGGCGGGTGAGATCACGACCTCGGCCTACGTCGACATCCCGTCGATCGCCCGCGAGACGATCAACGGCATCGGCTACGACCGCGAGTCGTTCGGCTACGACGGCAACACCTGCGGTGTGATGGTCGCACTCGACGAGCAGTCGG
>JAYTFP010000059.1:0-1980 GCA_043734285.1 Acidimicrobiaceae bacterium | reverse complement strand
CGTCCGCCATGAGGTGTGCGACTTCGGCGACCCGCCGGATGTTCTCGATGCGGTCGGCTTCGGTGAAGCCGAGGTCGTGGTTGAGTCCGTGGCGGACGTTGTCGCCGTCGAGGAGGTAGGTGTGCACGCCGCGGGCGTGCAGGAGCTGCTCGGCCCGGTTGGCGATCGTCGACTTGCCCGCGCCCGAGAGGCCGGTGAACCACAGCACCGCCGGGCCGTGGCCCTTGAGCGTGCTGCGGGCCTCGGGCGTCACGTCGATCGCCTGCCAGTGCACGTTCTGCGCGCGGCGCAGCGAGAAGTGGACGAGCGCGCACCCGAGGGTGGCGTTGGTGAGCCGGTCGATGAGCACCATGCCGCCGGTGTCGCGCAGCTCGGTGTAGGGGTCGAACGGGATCGGGCGGTCGGTGGTGACGGTGCAGACGCCGATCTCGTTGAGCTCGAGCGTCTTGGCTGCGGTCTGCTCCAGCGTGTTGACGTTCACCTTGTACTTCGGTGTCGCGAGGGTCACGCCGACGGTGCGGGCCCCGATCTTGGCGAGGTAGGGCCGTCCTGGGACGAGCGGCTCGTCGTGCATCCACACGACGTGGGCTTCGAACTGGTCGGCGACCGCAGCGGGGTCGTCCTCCGTGCAGAGCACGTCGCCGCGGCTGATGTCGATCTCGTCGGCGAGGACGAGGGTGACCGACTGGCCGGCCATCGCCACGTCGAGGTCCCCGTTGAAGGTGCTGATGCGCGTCACCGTGCTCGTGTGGCCCGATGGCAGCGTCCGGATACGATCGCCGGGTGCGACGGTGCCACTGGTGATCATGCCGGAGAAGCCGCGGAAGTCGAGGTTGGGGCGGTTGACCCACTGCACCGGCATCCGGAACGGGCCGTCGGCGGCGCGATCCTCGATGTCGACCGTTTCGAGGTGGCCGAGCAGCGTCGGACCGTCGTACCAGGGTGTCCGGTCGGAGGGCTCGATGATGTTGTCGCCCCGCAGCGCCGACATCGGGATGCACGTGATGTCGGTAATGCCGATCTCCGCCGCGAACGCGCGGTAGTCGGCCTCGATCGAGTCGAAGACCGCCTCGTCGTAGTCGACCAGGTCGAGCTTGTTGACCGCCACGACGACGTGCTCGATGCCGATGAGCTTGACCAGGAAGCTGTGCCGGCGGGTCTGGGTGAGCACGCCCTTCCGGGCATCGACGAGGATCACCGCGAGGTCGGCGGTCGACGCGCCCGTCACCATGTTCCGCGTGTACTGCTCGTGACCGGGTGTGTCGGCCACGATGAACTTCCGGCGTTCGGTGCTGAAGAACCGGTACGCCACGTCGATCGTGATGCCCTGCTCGCGTTCCGCCGCGAGCCCGTCGACGCGCAACGCGTAGTCGAGGTCGCCGCCCTGGGTGCCGACGGCCTTGGAGTCTGCTTCGAGCGCGGCCAAATGGTCTTCGAAGACGAGGTGCGACTCGTAGAGAAGCCGTCCGATGAGCGTGCTCTTGCCGTCGTCGACGCTCCCGCACGTGATGAACCGCAGGAGCGACTTGTGTTCGTGTGCTCGCAGATAGGCCTCGATGTCGTCGGCGATCAGTGCCTCCTGAGCGTGCGCCATCAGAAGTACCCCTCCTGCTTCTTCTTCTCCATGGAGCCGGCGGAGTCGACGTCGATGAGCCGGCCCTCGCGCTCCGACGTGGTCGCGAGGAGCATCTCCTGGATCACCTCCGTGAGCGTCGCCGCTTCGCTCTCGATCGCGCCGCTCAACGGGTAGCAGCCCAGCGTCCGGAACCGCACGCTGCGCAGCACCGGTTCCTCACCGGGCAGCAGCGGCATGCGGTCGTCGTCGACCATCAACAACGTGCCCTCGCGTACGACGGTCGGTCGTGGCGCGGCGAGGTACAGCTCGACGATCGGGATGTGCTCCAGGTAGATGTACTGCCAGACGTCGAGCTCGGTCCAGTTCGAGAGCGGGAACACCCGAATCGACTCGCCCTGGTTCCG
>JAYTFP010000058.1:0-1832 GCA_043734285.1 Acidimicrobiaceae bacterium | reverse complement strand
GGCCGCTCGTTGCACTTCGTGACCGACCCGCTCGAGCGTGATGCCCTCCGCCAAGACCGTCGATTCACCACATCACCGCACCGGCGGCAACTCCGGAATGAGTGCTTGACCTCAAGTTTACTTGAGGTTGTACCGTGCCGAGTATGCACCTCGAACACATCAACCTCACGGTGGCCGATCTTGACCGGTCTCTCGCGTTCTATCGCGACCTTCTCGACCTGCCGATCCGCTGGAAGGGACCGATCGACGATGAGCGCCTCGGCGCCCATATCGGTGACAGCCGCGGCTACCTCGCTCTTTTCCAGGCGACCACCGACGGTACGGTCGCTCACGACTACCTACGGCCGGGCTTCAACCACTTCGGCTTCGTCGTCGACGACCTCGACGATATGCGCCGGCGTCTGGATCATCTCGGTGCCGTCGTACACCTCGAGGCCGACTACGAACCGGGACGACGGATCTACTTCCTCGATCCCGATGGATACGAAGTGGAGCTCGTCGAGTACTGATGGTGTCGCCGATCACCCGGCGACACCCTGAGACCTCAAGTAATCTTGAGGTCGAAACACTCATCGACTCGACATGGAGTGGCGTCCGGTGGACGACGGTCTCAGCATCGGCGAGGTTTCGAACCGAGCTGACGTGGCTCGTTCGGCTTTGCGCTTCTATGAGGACCTCGGGCTCATCAGTTCCACGAGAACTCGAGGCAACCAGCGCCGCTATGAGCGCGAGGTGCTGCGACGTCTGGCGTTCATTCGCGTCGCGCAACGGGTTGGACTCAACCTCGAGGAGATCGCCGACGCCTTCTCGTCCCTCCCGGGCCACCGCACACCAACTGTCAAGGACTGGGAACACTTCTCGCGGCGCTGGCGGGCCGGCCTCGAGGAACGCATGCGCCTCCTCGTCGCATTGCGCGACGAACTGACCTCCTGCATCGGATGCGGGTGCCTCTCGCTGCAACGCTGCAAGCTCTACAACCCTGACGACATCGCCGCCGGCCTCGGCCCTGGGCCCCGCTATCTTCTCGGCGACTCGACGACCGACGCGATCGGGAGTTGAAACCCTTCGCCGGCTACATCGATGACACCCCATACCGTGCTCGAGATAAGTGCCGTTGGAGGACAGGGCAAACGTTGCCTGACGCGGAGCTAGTCAGAGCGTGAGCGGCGCGTCATTCGCGACGGTCTGCGGATCGGTGCGCCACACGTCCGAGGTGTCGACGTACAACTCGATCGCGTTGCCGTCGGGATCATCGACGTAGAGGCTCTGCGACACGGTGTGGTCCGCGATCCACGTGATCGGCACGCCGAGGGCCTCGAAGTGGGCCTTGGCCGCCCGCAGCTCATCGAGCGACTCACCGATCTTGAACGCGACGTGGGCGAGCCCGGGACTGGTGCTGTCCGCGTCCGGGGCGTCGGGAGCGGTCACCACGATGGCGAAGTCGTGGTGGTGGCCGAGCGAGAAGAACGTGGCCGGGGGCGAATCCATCCGGGCCACGACCGGCAGGCCCAGGACCTCCGTGTAGAACCGCTCCGAGCGCTCGCGCTCGCGCACCTTGAGCACGACGTGCCCGAGTTCTCGAATCCTCATGATGGCCCTTTCCGCACGAGTCGGCCGGGCCGAGCGCCGGTCGCCTCGCCGTCGACGATGGTGATCTCCCCCGCCACCACCGTCGCCTTGAATCCCTCGGAGCGTTGCGAGAGGCGCTTCCCGCCCTGCGGGAGGTCGCGCACGACCTCGGGGACCGCGGGTCCGACGCGCTCGGGGTCGAAGACGTTCACGTCGGCGACCATGCCTTCGCGCAGCAGCCCGCGGTCGGAGAACCCCCACGC
>JAYTFP010000057.1:0-5075 GCA_043734285.1 Acidimicrobiaceae bacterium | reverse complement strand
CGAGCTGCTGGCGCTCAGGGCGACCACCGAGCGGACCGCAGCCGACGAGCGTCGTCTCTCGACACAACACGAGTCGCTGCAGGCGCGGGTCGAGCGTCTCGCCTCGGAGCGCGACCGTCTGGTGCTCGAGCTCGACCAGGCGCACTCGCACACCGCCGAACTCGGCGACGCGGTCGAGTCGGCCGAGGCCGCGCACACCGTCGCGGCCGCGGCGGCGGTGCGACTCGACGAGCAGGCCCGCGCTGCCGCCGCCGATCAACACGGATGGGACGCGCGGGCAGAGGCGCTCGCGTTGTCGCTCGACGAGGCGCGGCAACGCGCCGGCGCCGAGCACCTCGCGGGGTTGCACGGGGTCGTCGGCACACTGCTCGACGTGGTCGAGGTCGAGCCGGGATGGGAAGCCGCCTTCGAGGCGGCGGCCGCCGACGCGCTCATGGCCGTCGTGGTCGAGTCGCCCTCGGTCGGTCGGGCCGCGCTGGCCGCGTTGACCGCCGGCGAACTGTCGGGCGCGGTGTTGGCGCTGTCGTCGCCTCGGGGTCACGCGCCCACGCCGCCGATCGGTGAGCCGGTGCGTCGTCACGTCACCGCGATCCGTGACGGCGTCGACCAACTCCTCGATGCGCTGCTCTCGGCAGCGGTGGTGATCGATGGCGGGCGAGACGAGGCGATCGATGCGTCGATCGCGCATCCCGAGGCAACGATCGTGACCCGCGAGGGTGATCGCTTCGCGACCACCGGGTGGCGCGTCGGTCAGTCACAGAGTGGCGCGACCGGGGCTGCGCTCGAGGAGGCCCAACGCGAAGCGCAGCTCGCGCGCACCTCCAGCGAGGTCGCCGCGCTCGAAGCAGCGACCGCGAAGGAGTCGCTCGAGACCGCGCGGCGAGCCGAGGCCGATGCCCTCCGCGCCAGCGACACGAACAGCGCGCGCGTCCGCCAGATCGACCAGGCGCTGCAGCGCGTCAAGGTCGACCACTCCGAGGCCGCGTCCGAGCTCACCACCGTCGACGCACATCTCCACGAGCTGGCGACGCGACTCGAACGCGAGCAGGCGCGCTGCGCTGAACTCGACGCGCGGCTTCCCGAACTCGAGTCCGCCGAGGCCGAGTTCACCGATCGGGCGAAAGGCCTCGCCGAAGCCCGACACGCGCTCGACGAGCAGGCCGCGGAGGTCGGGTCGTTGCGCACCGACGTCGAGGTGCGGGTCGCGGGCATCGACGACCGGCACCGCTTCCTCACCGATCGACTCGCGCAGGTCGACGAGCGTTTGAGTCGCAACCAGGCCGAGCGCGAGACGGCCGGTCGACGACGTCTCGAGCTCGACGCCCGGGCCGACGTGACCGACACCCTGATCCGGTTCGTCGACGATCGCCTGGGCCGGATCGACGAGGTCCTCGGTGGTCTCCGCGAGGCTCGGCGCCGTCAATCCGACAAGACCCGTGCCGTGACCTCGCGGCTCGAGACCCTCCGTAGCGAGCGCGCCGAGTCGGTGAAGCGTCTCGAGGAGAACCGCGAGCTGATGCAGCGTGCCGAGATCGCCGACACCGAAACGCGTCTGAGGCTCGAGACGGCGACGATCCACTGCCGCACCGAGCTCGACTGCGAGCCCGATGCGGCGATCGCCGCGGAGTGTCCTGAGCTGCCCGACGGCTCCTCACCGCAGGCACGTCTCCGCGAGCTCGAACGTGACGTCCGCCTGATGGGTCCGATCAACCCGCTCGCGCTGCAGGAGTTCGAGGCGCTCCAGGAGCGCCACCAGTTCCTCGAGGCTCAACTCGAGGACATCCGGAGCACCCGTCGCGACCTCGCCAAGATCATCAAGGCCGTCGACGATGAGATCGTCAACGTGTTCTCGGCGGCGTTCGCGGATGTGTCGCAGAACTTCGAGCACCTGTTCGACATGTTGTTCCCCGGCGGCAAGGGGTCGCTGACGCTCACCGATCCGTCGAATCTGCTCGACACCGGTATCGAGATCGAGGCGCGTCCCTCCGGCAAGAACGTGCGCAAGTTGTCCCTGCTGTCGGGCGGCGAGCGCTCGCTGACAGCGTTGGCCTACCTGTTCGCGGTGTTCCGCAGTCGACCGTCGCCGTTCTACGTGATGGACGAGGTCGAAGCCGCGCTCGACGACGTCAACCTCCACCGCTTCTTGAACCTGGTAGGCGAGTTCCGCTCGACCGCGCAGCTGATGATCGTCAGCCACCAGAAGCGCACGATGGAGGCCGCCGACGTGCTCTACGGGGTGACGATGGAGCCGGGCGGATCGTCGCGTGTCATCTCCGAGAGGGTCGGCGCGAGCGCCGGCTCATGACCGATCCACCGACGCCACCGCCCCTCTGGGGTGCGGGCCCGCCCGCCTCGGCGCCTGCGTGGGGTTCGACGGCGCCGGTTCCCACGTACGTGTCGCATGTCGGCCTCGCGGCCGAGCAACCGGCACCGGCGACTTCTCCCGATCTCACCACGCGGGGACTCGCCCGCGTGACCGACTGGGTCGTCGTGGCGCTCGCCGCGTACCTGGTCGGCCTCCCGTTCGGCTTCTGGAACCCGATCTCGGGTTCGCACCCGCATCCGAGTCAGTCGACGTCGTTCCAGTGGGTCGAATTCGTCGTGGCGCTCGCCGTTCTCGCCTACGAACCGGTCATGCTCGTGTGGCGCGGCCAGACGCTCGGCAAGATCCTCACGGGACTGCGCGTCGAGACTGCTGACCGTGATCCGATCGGGGTGCTCACCGCGCTGAAGCGCCACAGCTTGTCGCTCATCCTGCGCATCGGATGGATCGGCGCCATCGTCTTCTTCATCAACAACCCCCTCCGAGGATTCAGTTTCGCCTCGACGGTGAGCACGATGGCAGGTACGAATCTCACCTCCCTCGTGATCGTCCTGGCGCTGATCCTCGCCGGGTTGAACCTGGTGACGTTGGTGGTCGCCGGCGAGAGCCTCTACGACAAGTTCGGGGGGACCCGAGTGATCATCGACCCCGCGGTCGAGGTCTCGCCTGCCGATCGGGCGATCAACGGGGCGCTCGTGCGGATGGGCCGCCTTCCGCGCTGACGTGATGTCCGCCGCCGACGCGAACGCCCGGTTGCTCCTCGCCGTCGCGACGGTCATCGTCGCGTCGCGGGCCCTCGGGTGGCTCGCGTCGAAGGTGGGACAGCCACGCGTGCTCGGCGAGATGGTCGCCGGCGTCGCGCTCGGACCAAGTCTCCTCGGGCTCGTTTGGCCGCACGCCGGTCACTACCTCTTTCCGACAGCGGTGCTCGGTGGCCTCCGTGCGATCGCGCAGATCGGGCTGATCCTGTTCATGTTCCTCGTCGGCTTCGAGGTCGACCTCGAGCACATCCGCGGTCAGGGTCGTCGCGCTGTCGTCATCAGCGGCTTCTCGGTCGTCGTCCCGTTCGCGCTCGGCGCCGCGCTGGCGACATGGATGCACCCGCGGTTCGCCGCCGGAACTGCGCCGGTGAGCTTTGCACTGTTCATGGGGCTCGCCATGGCGATCACCGCGTTCCCGGTGCTCGCGCGCGTCCTGCAGGAGGCGGGGATCGAGTCGTCACGACTCGGTGCCCTCGCGCTGACGTGCGCGGCGGTCGACGACGTCACCGCATGGTGTGGCCTGGCCGCGGTGGTCGCGTTCGTGAATGCAACGACACAGTGGGATGCGGTCCTTGCACTCGCGCGGACCATCGCGTTCGTCGTCGCGATGCTGCTCGTCGTGCGGCCGTTACTGAAGCGGTGGCCATCGATCCCCGTGCCCCTGGTCATCGCGTTCGCGCTGGCCTCGGCGTGGATGAGCGAATGGATCGGCATCCACGCAATCTTCGGCGCATTCCTGGCGGGCGTCGTCATGCCCCGGTCGGGCCCCCGGCGGCGTGACCTCGCGGATCGCGTCGGCCTCGTCGCGACCACGGTGCTGCTGCCGATCTTCTTCGTGGTCGTGGGCTTGTCGACGAAGATCGGAAAGCTCGACTCGGTGTACCTGGTGCTCGTCACGCTGTTGATCATCGCGGTGGCCGCGCTGGGCAAGCTCGGCGGAGCGGCATTCGCCGGGCGGTTGGTCGGCGAGAAGTGGCGCGATTCGCTCGTCATCGGGATCCTCATGAACACACGCGGGCTCACCGAGATCGTGATCCTGACCGCCGGACTCGAACTCCATGTGATCGACGAGACGGTCTTCACGATGATGGTCGTCATGGCATTCGTGACGACGATGATGGCGGGACCGATCCTGCGAGCGCTCGGCGTGACGCGCCGCCCCGCGGATCGCGGCGCGACGTCGACCGGTCAACCCGCCTAGGCGCTGACCTCAGGCCGCGGTGGTCGACGTCGTCGTCGTCGACGTCGCCGCCTCCGCGCCGCGGATGCACCGCGCGAGGAGTCGCTGCAGCTTCTCGTCGGTCGCCTGCGAGATCTTGTTGCTGACCGCGCCGTACCGCGAGAGGTCGGCCATCGCGTCGCGGTCCTGCTTCACGTTGTCGTAGACGCAACTCCCGACGGCCGGGTCGACGCCGGGCTGCAGATCCTTGATCTGATCGGTGAACTGCTGCTTGGTGATCACCGGAACCGCGTCGTCGCCGCAGGCAGGCGCGACGCTCATCACCAGGGCGAGCGCCCCGAGGAGCGCGAAGCGGTGACGGCGAGACATCGGATCAGGGTAACGGTCAGGGCAGGCGTTGGAACCAGGCCAGCGAGAGCCCGCCGACGGCGACCATCATCACGATCGCGGCGGTGAGCACCTTCCAGGTGACCTCGCGATCCTCGGTGTCGTAGCCGATGGCGCTGCCGAGATCGTCGTACACCGACGAGAGGTCGTCGGCCGACTCGGCGATGAACGGCCTGCCCTTCGTGCCCTTTGCCAACAGCGCGAGCGCATCGCGGTCGACCGGAACGGGAATGTCGGTCATGTTGCCCGAGCCGTCGACGTCGGCCTGGATGGTGCCGGTCAGCGTGCCGAAGGCGATCGTGAAGACCGAGATGTGCGCCTGCGTGGCGTCGGGGATGGCATCCTCCGTGCGCTTGCCCGAGGTCGTGGCACCGTCGGACAACAGGACGATGACCGCGGGCGCCGCCTTGCCCGTGGCGTCGGG
>JAYTFP010000056.1:0-7438 GCA_043734285.1 Acidimicrobiaceae bacterium | reverse complement strand
CCGAGCGGTTCGGCGTCCCGAGCGATCGATCGGCGGTCGGAACCATCGCGCTGGGTCACCCGCACCCCGACGGAGCGCGGCGTTCGGCGTCGATCCGGCGCGCTCGCAAGCCGTTCGATCACACCCTCCATCGAGGTTCCTGGTAGTAGGTTTCCGTCTCCGCGTCAGGGAGGGGATCGCCGGTGCAGAAGTTCTGGTCGTCACTTGCAGTGCAACTGGGCAAGAGGGCCGGACTGGTGTCGGTCATCGGATTGCTGGTCACGGTGGCGCTGGGATTCGGCATCACGCAGCTCAAGTTCGCCACCGGCACCGACAGCTACCTCAACAAAGACGAGGCGATCTACAAGGAGAGCACCCGCTACCAGGATCGCTTCGGCGGTGAGGCGAATCTCTCGGTCATCACGATGGACCCCGGGCACACGGTCGACGAGCTCGTGAGTAATCCCGCGAACAAGCGGGCCATCGAGGCGGTCAGCGCGGAGATGCGCAAGGTCGACCAGGTGCGGGCGGTCGTCGACCCGGTAGTGGCCGTGACGCTGTCGCACAACCTGCTGACCCGCAACCCGGCGCACCCCGAGGTCGATCTCCCGGCGACGTTGCCGAACCTGCTGGGTTCGATCGCCACGACGTCGCTGAATGCCACGGTTGCCGACGGTTCGCCGATCAGCGCCGCCGACCTCGCGGCCCGCAAGGCCGACATCCAGGCGACCACCACCAACGTGCTGAAGATCGTGAACGACAGCGACCGGGTCGTCGGCAACGCCCAGTGGGACAAGGTCCTCCTCTACGACAACGCCGGCCAGGTGCGCACGGCGCAGCGACCGATCTTCCCCGACGAGCGTCACGCGCTGATCATCACGCGGTTCACCGGCCTCAAGGATGTCGACAAGGCCGCGATCGCGACCAACAAGACGTTCGACCTCGTGTCGAAGCTGCACCTCGAGGGAGCGAGCGTGCGCACCACCGGCGCACCGAAGCTCCTCGTCGAGATCAACGACTACCTCCGGGGCGGGATGCTGACGCTCGCCGGCATCGCGATCGGCATCATGGTGCTGATCCTCCTCGTGCTGTTCGACGTGCGATGGCGGCTCCTCCCACTCGGCGTGATCCTCGTCGGCTGCGTCTGGGCATTCGGCGCGGCCGGTTACCTGCACATCCCGCTCACACTCGTGACCGTCGCGGGCCTCCCCGTCATGCTCGGTATCGGCATCGACTACGCGATCCAGATGCATGCGCGCGTCGAGGAGGAGGCGATCATCGATCGCTCCGAGCATCCGATCCAGGAGACGGCGCGCAACCTCTGTCCGGCCCTTCTCGTCGTGACGTTCGACGCGGTGTTCGCATTCGCCGCTCTGCACTGGGCCAAGGTGCCGATGTTGCGAGACTTCGGGTTGTTGCTCGCCGTCGGCGTGGCCGTGATCTGCCTCGCGTCGATCATCATTCCGCTCGCGACCCTCGGCATTCGAGAGTTCCGCTCGCCGACCCGCGGCGGCGACTTCAGCGAGGGGTTCCTCGGGCGTCTGGTCGTCAAGATGGGCGGCCTGCCGGCTGCTGCGGCGATCCCGCTCGTCATCGCCAGCCTCGCGATCTTCGTCGGCGGGGTCTCTGTCGAGAAGAAGCTGCATATCGAGACCGACCCGGTGAAGTGGATCAATCCCGACTCACAGCTCATCAAGAACCTCCATTACGCCGAGCGCGAGGTCAAGGGTTCGAGCGAGCTCGGCGTGTTCTTCGAGGGCCAGGTACCGTCGGCGCCGGCTGCGTTCTTCTCGCAACCTCTGGTCGATCACGTCGACGATTTCACCAACACGTTCCGAGCCGATCATCCGGCTGATCTCCCGGTCGCGTCGAGCATCGTCGAGATCATGAGTGACCTGCTCGTGGTGCCGAACACGGCTCGCGTTCATCCGCGTGCTGATCTCGTCTACGCCGGCTACGCGGCGTCGCCGCGCGACATCCAGCTGAGTGACTTCTCCCCGGGCGGTGATGGCAAGCCCGCGCTCAACGTCGTCTTCCTCTCGGGGCCGGGTTCGCTCGAGCACCGCGCGGTCATCGTCGACGAGATGAAGAAGTTCGAGGGCGACGCGGCGAAGCTGCCGAGCACGGTCACTCGGACACCGTCGGGTCTGGTCGTGGTGGGCGTGGGGCTGCTGCACAACCTCGAATCGAACCGGATCCTCCTGACGTATCTGGCGATCGCGTTCGTCGGGGCGTTCCTCACGATCCGGATGAGGAGCATCATCCGTGCGCTCCTGTCGCTCGTGCCGGTGTTGATCGCCGTCGGTGCCGCGTCGCTGGTGGCCTACGCGCTCGACCTGAAGCTGTCGCCGATGACGGCGGTGGGCGGACCACTCGTGATCGCGGCGTGTACCGAGTTCACGTCGCTGATCCTGTTGCGATTCGTCGAGGAGCGAGGCCGAGGTCTCGAGCCTCGCGAGGCGATCGACGTCGCCGCGGCCCGTACCGGGCGAGCGTTCATCGTCTCGGCGTTGACGGCGATCGCCGGCGTCGCGGTGATCTCGTTCTCGTCGATGCCGCTGCTCGCGAATTTCGGGCGGATCGTCGGCATGAACGTCGCGGTGGCGCTGGTCAGCGCCTTGGTGGTGTTGCCGCCGATGCTCGTCTGGGCCGACAAGCGCAATTGGGTCTCCCGCGGGATGATCAAGCCGCACGAGCCCTTCATCGAGACGCCGCCCATGGGCGGAGCTGCGACCGTCGAGGCTTAGGACTCGAGCGGATCGAGCCCGATCGGGTTGGGGAACGGCACGACGCCGCTTGCCACCAGCGGTCGTGCGATCTTCGCGAGGAGGGTGCCGAGCAGCTCGAACCCCGACTCGGTCAGCCCGTCGCGGTAGGGCTGCATCGCCAGGTCGTCGGTGATCTGCTCGACCCGTTCGTAGGCGAGCGCGGCCTCGTGGGGGTCGCGGTTCGCCAGCGCGTCCTGCGCTGCCTGCCACTCGGCGTCGGCCCATCCCCGGGCGTCCTTCACCCGAGCGGGGATGCGACCGGCGGCGATCCCGAGCAGGTGGGCATCGATGCCGTCGATGCCGGCCGCGACCAGTGCGGCGACGTGGCCATCGCCGCGATGCTCGCGGAGCGTCGTACACGCCTGCCAGAGCCGCTCGACCGGATCGTCACGGCGTGCGAGTGCCTGGTTCGCAGCGGCCAACGGCCGTCCGCCGCAGCCGGCCGCACGGGCAGCGGCCTCGAGCAGCGGGACCGCTCGAGCGACCGTCTCCTCGAGGTCGGCGACGGTGACCTCCTGACGGAGTGCGATCGCCGCGCCTTCTGCCCGGGCATCGATGACCGCAGCCGGCGTGGTGTACGACCACGCGTCGGGCAGCGCCCGGGTCACGAGTCGGGGCGCGAAGTTGTAGAAGGTCGCCTCGACGACGGCCGGGTCGACTGTGCCGAGCGGTGCCGATCGAGCCGCGAAATACCCCATCCAGAAGCCCAGCGTGCCGAGTTCCGCGACGCGGTCGCGCGCCGCGGGGGCGAAGTAGGTGACGGCGTGGATCGGTTCGATGAGCCGCCAGATCGCTCGAGCCGGAGCGGTCATGGATTCGGTGCCAGGAGCTGCGCTCGGAGCGCGTCAGGTGTGTCGACGGGCTGGCGGCACGTGTGGTCACGGCACACATACGCCCAACCGGGCTCGCGTGCCTGCCAGAGATCGAAGTCGAGCGGCTCGCCCCACGAGAGGACAGCGTGAGGCAGCCAGCGCTCGCGCGCGACGGCGAGCAGATCGGGGCGTTCGCCGCAGATGACGACCTCGGAGATTCCGTCGAGCTGCTGGTCGATCGCGGCGAGCAGGTTGCCGAACGCGAGCGGCGTACGACCAGCGACCGGGCCGAGCATGCGCAGGATGGCGTCGGCGACGTCGCGGAGGTCGTCGCGTCCCGTGAGTGCGGCGAGCCGGGGGAGGGCGAGTGCGGCCGTGGAACAGGCGGACGGGGTGGCGTTGTCCATCAGGTCCTTGGGTCTGGCCAGCAGGGCCTCGCCGTCGGTCCCGGTCGTGAAGAGCCCGCCCATCTCTTCGTCGACGAACAGCGCGACGAGCGCGTCGGCGGTGGTCGTCGCCTCATGGAGCCAGCGCGGGTCGCCGGTCAGCTCGTAGACCCGGGTGAACGCGTCGACGAGCGCCGCGTGGTCGTGTGCGTAGGCGAGGTGGCGTGCGCCGACGCCGGCCTGCCACGAACGCATCCACCGTCCGTCGTCGCGCCGTAGCTCGCGGCAGAGGAACTCGGCCGACCGCACCGCCCGGGCCGTCCATGCCGCGTTGGACGTCGCCGCCGCGGCCTCGGCCAGCGACGACAGCATGAGCGCGTTCCACTCGCACAACACCTTGTCGTCGAGGCCGGGCCGCCGCCGCGCGCCGCGCGCCGCTTCGAGCAGAGCCCGCGACGCTTCGATCGTCGTCGGCCGTTCGATCTCGCCGATCGGGCGGAAGACGATGTTCGCTCCCTCGAAGTTGCCGCGTTGGGTCATGCCGTACCAGGCAATGGCGTCGTCGGCGTCGTCGCCCAGCACGAACCGCATCTCGCCGAGTGTCCAGACGTAGAACGCGCCCTCGACGCTGTGCCCGTCGGCATCGAGCGAATCCGCGTCTTCGGCCGAGTAGAAGCCGCCGTCGTGCTGGCCGAGGTCGCGCAGCACGTACTCGACCGTCTCGGTCACGACTTGGAGGTGGCGGGCCTCGCCCGTCGATTGCCACGCGTGCAGGTAGGGACGAATCAGCAGCGCGTTGTCGTACAGCATCTTCTCGAAGTGCGGCACGAGCCAGTGGTCGTCGACCGAGTAGCGCGAGAACCCGCCGCCGATGTGGTCGTAGATGCCGCCGGCGGCCATCGCATCGAGGCTGTGCGTGGCGACCTCGAGCGCGTCGGGCGAGCCGGTCGCGCGATGACGCCGTAGCAGCAGATCGATCGACATCGTCTGCGGGAACTTCGGCGCATGGCCGAAGCCACCCCAGCGCGAGTCGTGGGCTCCGACGAGTGCCTGCTCTGCCTGCTCGAGGACCTCGGAGGTGGGGAGGTCGCCCGACGCGTCGAGGGGCGCCGAGCGGCGGATGTACTCGGTCAGGCGGTCACTCTGCTCGAGGAGTTCCAACCGCCGGTGCCGCCAGGCGTCGTCGATGGCCTCGCAGACACGGGCGAACCCGGGCTGGCCATGGCGGTCGACCCGAGGGAAGTAGGTGCCGCAGTAGAACGGCTGGCCGCTCGGCGTCATGAACACCGTCATCGGCCAGCCGCCATGGCCGGTCATCGCCTGCGTCGCCTCCATGTAGATCGCGTCGACGTCTGGGCGCTCCTCGCGGTCGACCTTGACGTTGACGAACAGCCGGTTCATCAGCTCGGCGGTGGCCGCGTCCTCGAACGACTCGTGTGCCATGACGTGACACCAGTGGCAGGCCGAGTAGCCCACCGACAACAGCACGGGCTTGTCGTCGGCCTCGGCACGGGCGAACGCTTCGGCGCCCCACGGGTACCAGTCGACCGGATTGTCGGCGTGCTGGCGCAGATAAGGGCTCGACTCGTCGGCGAGGCGGTTCACGCCGCGACGCTAGCGTCAGCGCGATGGAACTTCGTCTGGATGGCAAGGTCGCACTCGTCACAGGAGCCTCGAAGGGGATCGGCAAGGCGATCGCCGCGACGATGGCCGCTGCGGGGGCGCAGGTGATGATCTCATCGCGCAAGATCGACGCGCTCGAGGCCGCGCGATCCGAGATGGAGGGCGAGGTCGAGGTGTTCGAGGCGAATGCCGGCAACCTCGACAAGGCGAGGGCGTGTGTGTCGGCGACCGTCGAGCGGTTCGGTGGCATCGACATCCTCGTGAACAACGCGGCGACCAACCCGTACATGGGCGACACGATCGATATCGACGAGAGCCGGTACGACAAGTTGGTCGAGATCAACCAGAAGGCGCCGCTGTTCTGGTCGCAGTTCGCCTGGCACGCATCGATGAAGGAGCGTCCCGGCGGATCGATCATCAACGTGGCGTCGATCGGCGGGCTGAGTGTCGAGACGTCGATCGGCAACTACAACGTGACGAAGGCGGCGTTGATCCACATGACCAAGACGCTGGCGAAGGAGCTGGCACCGACCGTGCGCGTCAACGCACTGGCGCCGGGTCTGGTCAAGACCGACATGGCCCGGGCGCTGTGGGAGGCCAACGAGGAGGGCATGGCGGCCTACGTGACGATGAAACGCCTCGGCGAGCCGCAGGACATTGCCAATGCCGCGCTGTTCCTCGCGTCCGATGCGGCGTCGTGGATCTGCGGACACACCCTCGTCGTCGACGGCGGCATGTTGCTCTAGTTCCGAGGACGCGCTCCGATTCCCAGCCCGACAACGGTGCTGCTCCCCCAATCGATCGCGGGCTCACACGATCGTGTGGCGAACGTTGCAGCCCGCTACCGGGCTCATTGACGGCGTTCAAGCGTGGTGAACAGTCGCCTGCCCCACGGTGACCTCGAAGCGGCCGGCGCGGCCTGAGCGAACGTCGGGTCGAGAGCGACACGGCGCGTCACATCCGTCCCGAGATACGGCGGCGGACCCGGGTTGTGGATGGGTCGCCTCGAAATTTCGGCGGGATGTGGAACCCGCGCACTCGCGCTACGTGAGTTCGGCGCGGCGTAGCTTGCCGAGCACGGTGCGCGGCAGGTCCGACCGCAGCTCGAGCGCCTTCGGGGCGCAGGAGGCGGGGAGGCGCGACTTCACGACGTCACGCACCGCGTCGAGGCTCGGCGGGTGCGTCGGATCGGACGCGACGACGAGCGCCACGATGCGCTGCCCCCACTCGGGGTCGGGGCGGCCGACGACCGCCACGTCGGCGATGCCATCGATCGCACTGAGCACGGCCTCGACTACCGCGGGCCACACCTTCTCGCCGCCGGTGATGATGAGGTCGTCGGCGCGCCCATCGACGCGGAGACGGCCGGTTGAGGTGTCGACGCTGCCGAGGTCACCGGTGCGGTACCAGCCATCGGCATCCTTCGGATCGGTACCGTCGCGGTAGCACCGCAACATCGTCGGTCCCGACAGGGCGATCTCGCCGTCGGACTCGACGCGTACGCCGATACCGTTGAGCGCCAGCCCCTCGTAGACCACGCCCGCGCCCGATTCGGTCATCCCGTAGGTCGCAATCGTGTTCACAGGCCGCTCGGCGGGAATCGCCGATCCGCCGAGCAGGATCACGCGGAACAGCGCCGCGTCGACCCGGGCCAGCGCGGTCGGCACGAGCGACACGTGCGTCGCGCCCGTCCGACCCGCAGCTTCGACAGCCTGGGGATCGAACGTCGGGTGCACGACCAGCTCGACGTCGGTCAGAAGCGCACGACTGATCACCGAGAACCCGCCGACGTGCGAGAGGGGGAGACACGCGAGCCACCGCGTGTCGTTTGCGATGCCGAGATAGGCCGACGATGCGTGCGCCGCGGCCT
>JAYTFP010000055.1:0-7050 GCA_043734285.1 Acidimicrobiaceae bacterium | reverse complement strand
CGGGCCGCTTCGATCGCGTCGACCCGGCGGTGTCCATCGCCATCGCGGCGTTCATCTCGGTGCAGGCCGTGCGGATCCTCGTGCGCGCGAACCACGTGTTGCTCGAGGGCACGCCCGACGACCTCGACGTCGACGAACTACGCGGTGCGATGCGACTCGTCGGAGGTGTCGAGAGCGTCCACGACCTGCACACCTGGAGCCTGTCGAGCGAGATGCGCGCGATGTCGGCGCACCTCGTGCTCGACGGACACCCGACGCTGGAGGAGGCGCAGGTCGTCGCCGACGCGGTCCGCCGCGAGATTCGCGATCGATTCGCGATCGATCACGCGACGCTCGAGCTCGAGTGTGAGGCGTGCGATCCCGATCCGACCTGCGCGGCGGATCCGAGCCACCTCCGATGAGCGTTCCTGCCTACCGGGTCGTCGCCGCCGAGCTGCGTCAGTTGGTCGTCGGGGGCGAGTACGAGCCTGGTGACCGACTGCCCGGCGAGGCCGAGTTGTGTGAGCGGTTCGCGGTGAGCCGGTCGACCGTTCGCGAGGCGATCCGCACGCTCGAGGCACAGCACCTCGTCCGCACGACCCGCGGCACCACCGGTGGCACGTTCGTCATGTCGCCCGATCCCGAGGGCCTCGAGGAGGATCTGCACGCCGGGCTCGGGCTCCTTGCCGCGGCCGACCGCGTGACGGTCGCCCCGATCGTCGAGGTCCGTGAGCTGCTCGAGGCACCCGCGGCTGCGTTGGCCGCGGTGCGCCGCACCGACGAACAACTCGCTGAGCTGCGCGAGCTCGTGCACCACGATCATCACGAGTTGTTCCACCTGCTGCTCATCGAGGCGGCGGGCAACGAGCTCATCGGTGCGATGACGCGACCGCTGCTCGCGGTGCTCGACCAGCGGCTCGCCCGCGAGCACGCGCCCGCGGCGTTCTGGGATCAGGTCGACACCGAGCACCTACGGATCCTCGCCGCGGTCGAGGCACGCGACGCGGCGGCCGCTGAAGTGGCGATGCGCGATCACCTGGCGAGCTTGGCCGAGGTGTATTCAGCGATCGACAGGCTCGGCCGCGACTGACGGTTCAGTCGTCGGCGTCGTCACCTTCGTCGGCGTGCTCGCCGAAGCGCCACGACCGCACGACGACCGACGACTTCGTCGGGTCGTCGGGATCGAGATAGGCGTCGACCGGCCGGGGCGTGACGGGCTCGCTCGGTGCCTCCTGGACGATCGGCGGATCCTCGTGGAGTGACCCTTCGAACACCTCGGCGAGACCCAGGGCGACGCCGTTGAGGACCATGCCCGCGCCCGTGCGGCGGAACTTGCCGACATTCGACGACGGGACGATGACGCGCCCGTCGTCGTCGCTCTCAGCGGGGTCGAACGGCTCGTCGGTGACCTCGTCGATCACGTCGTCGGTGACCTCGTCGTCGTCGGTATCCACGTCGCCACGGTATCGGGTTCGCGGTGTGCAACACTCGCCGCCATGGCCGCGCCGACTGATCGACCGATCATCGTGGGCTCGGCGATCTCGAAGAGTTACGGCACGAATGTGGTGCTCGACGGAGCCGACCTGATCGTGCGTCCGGGGGTGACGGGGCTGCTCGGCGCCAACGGCACGGGCAAGACGACGATGCTCGGGTTGCTCCTCGGCCTACACCGCTGCGACAGCGGGACAATGGAGGTGCTCGGTCACGACCCGGCGACGGCGGGCCCCGAGGTCAGGGCGCGTATCGGCTACTCACCCGAGCACCAGAATCTGCCGCCCGATCTGCCGGCGACCGACTTCGTGCGTCACATGGCCGAGATCCACGGCATCCCGCCTGCCGACGCGCTCGGACGTGCGTCCGATGCGCTGTGGTTCGTGGGCATGGGCGAGGAACGTCTGCGTCCGCTGGGCACGATGTCGACAGGCCAACGGCAGCGGGTGAAGTTGGCGATGGCGATCGCGCACGATCCCGATCTCGTGATGCTCGACGAGCCGACCGACGGACTCGATCCCACGCAGCGCGAGGTGATGCTCGACCTGATCCGCCGCCTGTCGTCCGACTTCGGTATGAACGTGCTGCTCTCGTCGCACCTGCTCGACGAGGTGGAGCGCACCTGCACCGACGTGATCATCCTCTCGAACGGTCGGGTCGAGGTGTCGGGCGCGATCGACGAGATCCGCGGCGTCGGTCGCGGCATCACCGTCGATGTCGACGAGGGCGCGATGGAGTTGGCTGGCGCGCTGCGAACCCGCGGCTTCGAGGTCGAGCTCGACGTCGGCCGGCTCATCGTCACACGCAGCGAGACCCAGAGCGCGGTCGCGCAGGACGACATGCTGAGAACCGTCCGCGACCTCGTGGCCGACATGGGGCTGCCGATTCGGCGACTGCAGGCGCGGACGGTCTCACTCGAAGAGGTCTTCCTGCGGGTGGGCGAATGAGCGAGGAGGCCGCGCCGACGACCACCCGGATCATGGACCGCGGGTACCGGCGCTATGTCGGTGAGCGCCTCGGTATCCGCGGCGCGCAACGCAGTGTGTATCGGTACACACTGCAACGCGTGCTGGGCATCCATCGAATGTTCCGGTTCAAGTTGCTGCCGATGCTGGCGATCGGCATCGCCTACGTGCCGATGCTGGTGTTCGTCGGCATCGCGGTGATCTCGAATCAAGTGCAGGTGCCGGGCCGACTGGTGAGCGGGCGCGCCCTGGCCGACCCCCTCTTGAAGTACTACCCCGATTACTACGGGACGATCATCGCCGCGATCGTGCTGTTCGCCGCCTTCGTGGCGCCCGAGGTGCTCTGTCCCGACCGGCGCACCGGGATGCTCGGGCTGTACCTGGCATCGCCGCTCAACCGTTGGAGCTACCTGGCCGCGAAGGCCGCCGCGGTGCTCACCGTGATGGCGATGGTGACGGTCGGGCCGCCGCTCGTGCTGCTGATCGGCTACTCCACGCAGGGATTCGGACCGGCCGGACTCGCCGAGTGGATGCGGACGCTCGGCCGTATCCTCGCTGCGGGGCTCGCGGTGGGGTTGTTCCACACGATGATCGCGCTCGCCCTCTCGTCGATCACGAGCCGCCGCGCGGCGGCCTCGGCCGCGTTTGTCGTGCTGGTCGTCGGCACGGGTGCGCTCGGGGGTCTCGTCCTGGCGAACCACGGGCCCATCGGGGTCGCGAGCGCCGATCTGCTGACCCTGCCGCAGGAGGCGGTGTACCGCGTCTTCGGCAGGCGTCACGACATCGCGTGGGAGTACCGCGAGACCGATGCCAACGGTGGGTCCGGCGTCGTGCAGCCACCCTTCTTCGAGGGGCGACCTGCCTTCACGGCGACGACCTCGCCTGGGACCTCACCTGGGACCTCGCCTGGGACCTCGCCTGGGACGGACGGCGCTGACCCCGCACTCGGTGGGATCGACCTCGGCGGTCTCGGCTTCAACGTCGTCGAGAGTTGTCGGGTCGTGCCCACCTCGTACGTGTACTTCGCGTTCGCGGGATGGATGGTGCTCGCGTTCGGCATCGTCGTGTTCAACTACCGGCGGCTGCAGGTGACGAGATGACCGGCGCGAGCGTGATTCCGCCGAGTTCGCCCGACGCGGGGCCTGTGGTGATGGCCGACCGAGTCACGAAGTCGTTCCGGGGCGTGGTCGCGGTCTCCGACGTCTCGTTCCGTATCGACACGGGGGTCACCGCGCTGCTCGGCCCGAACGGCGCCGGCAAGTCGACGCTGCTGCGGCTGATGTGTGGGCTCGCGGCGCCCGATCAGGGAACGGTACGGCTGTACGGACGCGACCCCCGTGCCGACACCTCGGTGTTGCGGCACCTCGGACTCATACCGCAGCAGGAGGCGACCTTTCCTCGGATGCGCGCGCTCGACTTCGTGCGACTCGCGGCGGTGCTGCACGGGGTCGACGATCCAGAGGTCGCGGCGCGCGCTGCACTCGACTCGGTCGAGATGGACCACACCGACCAGCGGCCCGTCGACAGTTACTCGAAGGGCATGCGCCAGCGGGTGAAGGTCGCCCAGGCGTTGGTCAACGGTCCGTCGATCATCGTGGCCGACGAGCCGCTGAACGGCCTCGATCCGCGGCAGCGGCTGCGGCTGATCGACATCTTCCAGCGCCTCGGGAGCGAGGGTCGATGCGTGGTCATCTCGTCGCACGTGCTCGACGAGGTCGAACGATTCGGCTCGAAGGTCCTCGTGGTGGCCCAGGGACGACTCGCGGCCGAGGGTGACTTCCACAAGATCCGCGAGCTGATGGATGGCCGACCGCACCGCATCCGTGTCAGCAGCGATCGGGCGCGATTGCTGTCGGCCGCGTTGATGGCGCACGGTGCCGTGTCGGGCGCGCGGCTCGTCGACGAGCGGACCGTGGTGTTCGACGTCGACGACGTGGCGACTTTCCGTCGCTCGGTCGCCCCGCTGGCGCGCAACCACGACGCGACGCTCGACGAGGTCACCCCGCTCGACGACGACCTCGAGAGCGTGTTCCGTTACCTCGTCGGCGCGCCCGGCCCGGGTGGTGTGGTGTGACGTTCACCGCGATCCTCCGCACGCTGCTCGCAGGAGTGTCGAGTCGCGCTCGCGTCTACGGACTGCTGGCCGTCGGTGTGATCGGCGTCGTGGTCGCTGTCGTGCTGTCGAACTCACCGCACGGCTCGAGCGTGCGCGAGACAGCGGCGACGCTCGTCGATGCCTACGGGCTGACGCTGCTCATCCCGGTGGCCGCGCTGGTGTTCGGCACGGCCTCGATGGGCGATCCGATCGAGGACGGCACGTATGTGTACCTCTGGCTGCGACCGATCCGCCGCGGGCAGATCTCGATGGCGGCGTACGTGGTCACCCTCGGGCTCGTCATCCCTCTCGCCGTCGTTCCGACGGTGGCGGCCGCTGCAGTCCTCGACCATTCGTCGCCGATGATCATGGCGGCCGCGGCATCGTCGCTCATGGCCGCGGTCGCGTACTCAGCGGTCTTCGTCCTGCTCGGCCAGGTGACGCAACGCGCACTCGTCTGGGGGATCGGCTATCTGCTGATCTTCGAGGAGTTCATCTGCCGCGGCGGCAAGTCGCTCGGTTTCGTGTCGGTGCACAGCCATGCCGTGTCGATGCTGTCGCACACCGCCCATGTGCCGATGACGCTCGCCAAGTTCAGCAGGCCGACGTCGGTGGCGATGACGATCGCCATCACGCTGCTGGTGCTCGGTGCGTCGGTGCGTCGGCAGAGCTCGATGACCGTCGCCTGAGGTGCGCGAGCCGACAGCTCGCTTCGCGGGCACTGTCCTGATGGAGCCCGCCGCCTCACGGCGCAGGCTCTAATGTCCGCGGCATGACAGGGCCCTACGTACTCACGATCGACCTCGGGACCTCGGGACCGAAGGTCGCGGTGTTCACCCTCGACGGCGATTTCCTCGACGGCGAGTTCGAACCCGTCGAGCTGGTGCTGTCGGCGAACGGCGGCGTCGAGCAGGTGCCCGACGACTGGTGGGCCGGCATCGTCGCTTGCACGCACCGCGTCTGGGACCGGCTGAGCATCGACCGCAATGAGATCGCGGCGATCTCGGTCACGTCGCAGTGGTCGGGCACGGTCGCCGTCGACGCCGCGGGCAAGGCGCTGCACAACGCGATCATCTGGATGGACTCGCGGGGCGCCGAGCAGACCCGCACGCTTGTGCGCGGTCCGGTCAACGTCGAGGGGTACGACCCGCGCAAGCTGCGCAAGTGGATCCAGCTCACTGGCGGCATCCCGTCGCACTCGGGCAAGGACCCGATCTGCCACATTCTGTTCATCGAGGACAAACTGCCCGAGGTCGCCCGCGCCACTGCCGTGTACCTCGAGCCGAAGGACTACCTGAACCTGCGTCTCACCGGTCGGGCTGTGTCGACCTACGACTCGATCGTGCTGCACTGGCTGACCGACAACCGCACGTGGGACACGATCGACTACGTGCCCGAGCTCGTGAAGATGTCGGGCATCTCCCGCTCGAAGCTGCCCGAGCTGGTCGGCGCGACCGACACCGTCGGACCGGTGCTCGACTCGGTTGCCGACGAGCTCGGTCTGCCGCACGGCATCCCCGTGATCGGCGGCACGCCCGATGTGCAGTCGGCCGCCATCGGCTCGGGCGCCGTGCGCGACTACGAGGGCCACCTCTACGTCGGCACCTCGTCGTGGCTCACCTGTCACCTGCCGAGGAAGAAGACCGACGTGTTCAACGGTGTCGCATCGTTGCCCTCGCCGCTCCCCGGCAAATACTTCGTGGCCGACGAGCAGGAGACGGCCGGCGCGTGCCTCAACTGGCTGCGCGACAAGGTGCTGTACCCCGACGACGCGCTGGGCACGGGTCCCGCTCCGGCGGATGTGTACCAGCGCATCGACGCGCTCGCCGCGTCGGCGCCGGCCGGCAGCAACGGTGTGATCTTCACCCCGTGGCTCAATGGCGAGCGGACGCCCGTCGACGATCACACGGTGCGCGCCGCGTGGCAGAACATGTCGCTCGCCACGACCCGCGCCGACCAGGTGCGCGCCGTGCTCGAGGGCGTCGCGTTCAACAGTCGATGGTTGCTCGGCGTCGTCGAGAAGTTCATCGGTCGGCCATTCGACGGCCTCAACTTCATCGGCGGGGGAGCGAGCTCTCCGCTGTGGTGTCAGATCCACGCCGATGTCATGAACCGCGAGATCCGTCAGGTCGAGCACCCGATCCGCGCGAACGCGCGCGGGGCAGCGCTGTTGGCCGCGCTGGCACTCGGTCACTCGACTGTCGAGGAGATCTCGCGCAAGGTCAAGATCACCGAGACCTTCCGCCCGCAGGCCGCGAATCGCGCGGTGTATGACGAGATGTTCGGCGAGTTCCGCACGATCTACAAGCAGAACAAGGCGATGTACAGCAGGCTCAACGCGCACTAGAACGGGTGGGCCGCGGAGGGTCTGTCAGCTCACGGCCCGGCCTTGTTGTTGGGATGGTTGGGGTGGTCGGGGTGGTCGGGGTGGTCGGAAGGTCGTCGGGAAGCGCGGCAGTGCTCAGACCGTCGAGCGATTCGCGGAGCCGGCGCATCCCCGCCAGCATCCGCGTCTTGACG
>JAYTFP010000054.1:0-5556 GCA_043734285.1 Acidimicrobiaceae bacterium | reverse complement strand
GCGTGGCAGTTCAACCGGAAACGGCGCGGGATGACCGATCCTCGATGCGCTCTCGGGTGGGAAATCCCAGACGTCGATCGTGAAGTCGAGGAACTCGTCGCGGAAGATCGTCGAGGCGGACGGCAGGTCGCTTCGATGTCGATCGTCCTTCCTCACGGCCCGATCGAATCGTCCTTTGGATGCGATGATGATGCGCTCGGTGACATCGCGAAGAACTGGGTTCCCAGGCTGCTGGAACGAGCCCCAGGCGCAGTTGCCGCCCGCGCTGGCGGCCTTGCGCCAGATGATTTCGCCGCGCAGAAGTAGCTTGAGGCGGTCTTGGAGGATCGCCGTCACGTCCCCGGACAACGACCGATATGGCCGGCGTCCGAGATTGGCGACATTGACGGCGATGCGGCCGCCGGGCTCGAGGGTGCGCACGCACTCGGCGAACACGTCTTCGAGCATCTTCAGGTATTCGAGGTACGAGCCGGGGATGTGGCCCTTGCCGATCTCTTCCTCGTAGGCCTTGCCCGCGTAATACGGCGGCGACGTGACGACGAGTGCAACGGAGTTGTCGGCGACCGCGGACATGTCGGTCGACGAGCCCCGGACGATCTCATCCACGATCGACGGAGGATTGATGGTCTCGTCATCGCTGATTGCCGGGGCTTCGAAGCGCCCGTAGAACGCCGACGCGTCGTGGCTCTCGCGGCGAGATACGCCGAAGTTCGATGTGGAGGTCGGGCGCCGCTTGCGTTCTGCCATGGACCGATCCTATGGGAGTGCACCGACAGTGAAAGCGGACGCGGTCCGGTAACTTGCCGGCACCTGACCCATCGAGGAGACCACCATGGCGGACCGCGACCAGATGAAGGCGGCCATCGAGACCTACGTCGACCGGCACACCGCCGGTGACATCGACGGTATCGTCGCCTTGTTCTCCGACGACGTGGTCGTCTGGGATCCGGTCGGCAGTGATCCTCACACCGGCCCCGATGCGCTGCGGGCCTTTTTCCAGGGCACCCACGACATGGTCGAGCGCCTCGAGCTCGAGCTCACGGGCCCGATCCGCTGCACCGCCGAGTTCGCTGCGTTCCCGATGACCGCGACCTCGCACATCGGCGACTTCCACCTCGCGATCGACATCATCGACGTGATGACGTTCGGCGACGACGGCAAGATCGTCGAGATGCGCGCCTACTGGGACATGGCCGACGCCCGTCAGCTCTGAGTTCGCGTCTCAGCCCGGCGGCGGGCCCTTGCGGCGTTCGGTACGCCAGACGATGCGCAGACCCGACCACACCTCGTCGATCGCGCACACCTTGTTGTCGACGAGGCCCCGCGGCAACGCGACCTCGCGGACCACGTCCTCATTCATGTCGGTGACGACCTTCGACGCCTTCTTCGGCCAGGCGATCCAGATCGCCCCGGCGGGAAAGATCGCCCTCTCGAGGAGCCCGATCGCCGCGTCGAGATGCGCGCGCTCGGTGATGAAGGCCACGATCACGTCGACCGGGCCCTTGGGCGATCGCGTGACCGTCACGCCGTCGGGCAACTCGCCCAGCGTGTCGCCGAATCCCTCGGGCGCATGCAGCAGCGCGACCCGCGAGCCGTCCTTGATGCCGAGCTTCTTCGGCAGCGGCGTGCCCGAGTAGCCGGCCACGTCAGACTGACGAGATCGCCTGCAGGACGTCGGTCCGCGCGGCGCGTCTCGCGGGGCGGAGCGCGGTTCCGATCCCGGCGAGGGCGCCGAGCACGCCGATGACGACGACCGTTGGAACGGGGACGACGGGCACCACGCCTTGTTCGTCGAGCGCCACGATGAAGGAGACCCCGAGCGACAATCCGATGGCCAGGCCGATGACAGTGCCCGCGAGCGAGATGATCGCCGACTCCCAGCGGACCGACGTTCGCATTTGCGACTGGGTCATGCCGACGGCACGGAGCAGACCGAGCTCACGCGTGCGTTCGAAGATCGACAACGAGATCGTGTTGCCCACGCCGACGAGGGCGACGATGACCGACAGGCCGAGCAGCACGTAGATGAGGTTCACGATGCTGTCGACGATCGCGAGGCGTGTCTGCAGGAAGTCGCTGACCGTGTTGATGCCCGCCGTCGGCGACACCTGCTTGAGGCCCGCCTTCAACGTCGCTTTCGCGGCGCCGCGGTCGACCCCGGGCTTGAGTTGGACGTAGATCTGCTGATCGACCTGGAACGTCGCGATCGCATTCTTGGTGATCGAGTCCGCGCTCGTGATGAACTCGCCACCGTTGCCGACACGCGCCCCGAATGTGGCGCGGACCTTGAACTGCTGTTCACCTGTGCTGCTCCCGAACGACACGTGGATCGTGTCGCCGACCTTCCACTTGTTCTGTTTCGCCGTCTTTGACAGCACCATCACGTCGCTGTCGCCGAGATGGTCGATCTTGGGCGACAGCCCATCGAACCGGACCATGTTGAAGACGTTGCTGTCGAGCCCGACCATGAACTGCGATTCACCGACCAGACCGTTCTTGTCGACCTTGCCCTTCTCCTTCTGGAGGTCGTGCGCCTCGGCCGAGTCGAGCACCGTGATCGGACTGAAGCGGATCCGCGAGGTGCGCTCGACGAGGGGCTGCTTCTGCAGGTAGTCCGAAGCGTCCGACGACAGCCCGGTCAGCCCGGTGCCCGAGTCGACGAGCAGATCGATGTGCGCGAGCTGATCCGACACCTGCGACTGCGTGGCGCCGCGGATCGACGCGGCGAACACGGCGACGACCGTCACCAGACCGACGCCGATGCTGAGCGCCGCGGCCGTCGTCGCCGTGCGCTTCGGGTTGCGCCCCGCGTTCTCCTTGGCGATGCGACCGGAGATGCCTCTGAATGCCTCGACTGGCCGGCCGAGCACCCGACTCATCGGACCGGCGTAGACCGGGCCGACGACGGCGACCGAGATGAACAACATCGCCGCGCCGATGCCGATGCCGACGATCCCCATGCCGAGCCAGCCGTTGAGATTCAGGCCCACCAGGGCAATGCCGCCGAGCACGAAGAGCGTGCCGAAGATCCGGCGCGACATCGACATGTTCGATCGATCGAACGCCACTTCGCCCAGCGCAGCGACCGGGGCGATCGTCGTGGCGCGCACCGCAGGGATGATCGCCGAGAGCATCGTAGAGAACACGCCGACGATGACCGCGACAACGACCGCGGAGGTCGTGAGTGGCGGCGTACCGCCGGGCAACGCGAACGCCTTGGCCATGACGGCCTTCATGAGCAGCGCGAGTCCCCAACCCGAGATCACGCCGAGCGCGGACGCGACGAGGCCCACGACGAACGCCTCGAGCAGTACGGACGAGAGGATCTGCCGGCGGCTCGCGCCGACGGCCCGAAGCAGCGCGAGTTCACGCGTCCGCTGCGCGACGACGATCGAGAACGTGTTGTAGATGACGAAGATCCCGGTGAACACCGAGATGAAGCCGAACGCGATGATCGGGCTCGTGAAGAGAGCGATGATCTTCGAGATCGAGGCCTCGGTCTCGTCGATGAACGCCTTTCCCGTGATCGCCTGGTGTTGCGGCGGGAGGATCGAACTGATGGTCGCCGTGACCTCGGCCTGCGACACGCCGGGTTCGGCCGAGACCGCGATGTAGTCCCACCCGCTCGTCTTCTTCAGCAGCGTGCGCGCGGTGTTCGTCTCGAGCAGCAGGATGCGGGCGCTCGACACCAACTCCTTCTTGCCGTCGACCGGGATGCCGCCGAACCCGACGATCTTGAACCGTTGGAGGCCGCCACCGAGCTGTGCCTGGATGGTGCCTTCGGTCGAGTCGGCTGGTGCGTCGGGCTTGCGGATCGTGTAGCCGAAGTCCTTCGCGGTGCGGAGGTCGATGACCGCCTCGTCGGGCGCCTGTGGAGCGCGTCCGCCCGGCGCGAGCCGGCCGCCGCGGAGTTTCTCGTCGGTCGTCCAGTTGTAGGCGAGCGTCGGTGGGCCGAACGTCTCCTGGATCCGCTCGCCCTTGGTGTCGAGCAGCGTGGCGTAGCCGGTGACAGTGCCTTCTGCAGCGCGAACGCCCTTGACCAGGCCCTTGCCATGCGAGTCGGCGAGCAGCGCGAGGGTCGAGTCGGGAATCGTGTCGCGGAACGGCTGGCCACCGAACCCCTCTTGCACCTGCGTCGAGCGCACGACCGCGTCGACGCCCTTGAGGCTCGAGCCGATGAGGTCGTCGAGCGTGCTGTTGATCAGCGCGGTGATGACCAGCGTGCCCGAGATGAAGGCAACCGACAGGACGATCGCAAGACCCGTGGTGAGGAGGCGCCGCTTGCGCGCCAGGATCGACTTCAGCGCAACACGAAACATCTAGTCGCCGAGCGCCTTCATCTTGTCGAGGACGCTGGCGGCGGTCGGGTTGCTCATCTCGTCGACGATGTGTCCGTCGGCGAGGAAGATCACGCGGTCGGAGTACGCCGCGGCATTCGGATCGTGAGTGACCATCACGATCGTCTGGCGCAACTCGTCGACGGCGGCGCGCATGAACGTGAGGATCTCGCTGCCGGTGCGCGAGTCGAGGTTGCCCGTCGGCTCGTCGGCGAAGATGATCTGCGGCCGACTCGCGAGTGCGCGGGCCACGGCAACGCGTTGCTGCTGGCCACCGGAGAGCTCGCTCGGTCGGTGCGACAGACGATCGCGAAGCCCGACGGTGTCGATGACGGTGTCGAACCACTTGGCATCGGGCTTCTGGCCGCCGAGGTCCATCGGAAGGGTGATGTTCTCACCGGCCGACAGTGTGGGGATCAGGTTGAAGGCCTGGAAGATGAACCCGACCTGGTCGCGGCGCAGCAGCGTGAGCGCCTTGTCGTCGAGCGTCGACAGGTCGACGCCGGCGATCGCCACAGAACCTGACGACAGCCGGTCGAGTCCGGCGAGGCAGTGCATCAGCGTCGACTTGCCCGAGCCCGACGGGCCCATGATCGCGGTGAACTGACCCTTGGCGAAGTCGCAGGTCACGTTGTCGAGCGCGACGACCTGCGTGTCACCCGTGCCGTAGACCTTGGTGGCCTGGTAGGCCGCGGCCGCGGCGGTGAGGACTGCGCTGTTGCCCATGGCCGTATTTCCAGGGGCGGGGTTGGTCTCGGTCACGAGTACCTCCGGTTTGTGAATCACTTCACGCTACCGGTCCTGCGGCCTCGTGTTTCGCGGTCCGAAGCGTGTGCCGAGAGGCGGCACGCTCCATCGATACAGCGCGCCTACCGTGGCGCGATGTCGTCGTCACCCGTACACGCCCGCCGTCGAGCGCGGGGACTCGCGCTCTTCCTCGGCGGCGCGGGAGTCCTGCATTTCGTGCAGCCCGAGTTCTTCGACCCGATCGTGCCGCGGTGGATGCCGGGAGAGGCACGGACGACGACCTACGTGAGCGGCCTCGCCGAGCTCACGAGCGCGGCGCTCGTCGCGTGCCCTCGCACGCGACGACTCGGTGGTCGCGTCGCGATGGCCACGTTCATCGGCGTGTTCCCGGCGAACATCGACGTCGCGGTGCGCGGCGGCATGAAGTGGGCTCCGCCTCCGATGGACACCGCCGCTGCGGCCTGGCTGCGTC
>JAYTFP010000053.1:0-2507 GCA_043734285.1 Acidimicrobiaceae bacterium | reverse complement strand
GGCACGCACGCCTCGACGATCGCGTCGCGCAGCGTGGTCACGATCCGGTCGATCTCGGGGGCCGTGATGGTGAGCGGCGGCATGATGACCATGACGTCGCCGAGCGGTCGCAGCAGCACGCCGCGCGCCACGCAGGCGGCGGTGACCCGGCGACCCCAGCGCAGTCTGTCGGCAGGTGGCGCGAGCTCGACGCCCACCATCAGACCCTGCTGGCGGATCGCCGCGACCTGATCGAGTGGCGCGAGCTCGTCGACCATGAGCGTGCCCAACTGCGCCGCACGCTCGACCACGTTGGCGAGGACGTCACGCTCGTCGATGAGTTGCAGATGACGCAGAGCGACCGCGGCGGCGAGCGCGTTCCCTCCGTAGGAGTGCCCGTGGTACAGCGTCTTCTCGCTGAGGTCGGGGCCGTCGAAGGCGGCTGCGACGCGCTCCGACGCGGCCGTCGCCGACATCGGAAGGTACCCGCCGGTGATGCCCTTGCCGAGCGACATCAGGTCGGGTCGCAGGCCGCACTGCTCGGAGGCGAACAGCGTGCCCGTTCGCCCGAACCCGGTGGCCACCTCGTCGCAGATCAACAACACATCGTGTGCGGCGCAGGCCGCGCCGAGCGCAGCGAACTCGTGGCCGGGCCGCATCGACATGCCGGCTGCGCCCTGCACGAGCGGCTCGACGATCACGGCTGCGAGTTGGTCCGCATTCGCGGCGATGAGATCGCAGGCGGTGGCGATGCAGTCGGGGTCGCGGAACGACGGCGCGCGGATCGTGGCGAAGCGGAGCGGATCGAAGATGTCGGTGCCGAATCCTCCGTCGCCGACCGAGATCGAGCCGATCGTGTCACCGTGGTAGGCGTCGCCGAAGGCGAGGAAACGCGTGCGTCCGCGGACACTCTGATTGGTCCAGAACTGGAACGCGATCTTCAGGGCCTGCTCGACCGCGGCCGCGCCGTCGGATGCGAACAGCAGCCGCGCGTGGTCGATCGGGAGGCGGCCGACGAGCGCTTCTGCGAACTCGATCACCGTGCGATTGCCGTTGCCGAGCAAGGTGCTGTGCGCCACCCGGTCGAGTTGGGCGCGCACGGCCTCGTCGAGCTCCGGGACGCGGTGACCCATGGTGTTGACCCACAGGGACGAGATGCCGTCGAGGTAGCGGCGTCCGTCGACGTCGATCAGCTCGTGCCCGTCGGCAGACTCGACGATGAGCGGGGCATTTTCGGGGTACGACGCCATCTGGGTGAATCCGTGCCACACCACCGCGGCGTCGCGGGCCACCCAGCCGGCTACCGGCGCAGGCCCTAGGTCGGCTTCGTCGAGCATCGATACCTCCGTTACGGTGGACGAAGTTAAACGTTGAGACCCGCACTCTTCGATTCGAGGCCCCGCGCATGAGTTCAGCATCCCTGGTCGACGACGCCCGAGCTGCGCTGCTCGGCGAGCGCCGCTGGTTGACCCTCGACGAGGTCGCGGGGTTGGCCGCCCTGCCCGCCTCGGCGACCGGTGAGCTCATCGAGCTGGCCCACGAGGTCCGCCTCGAGTGGTGCGGCGACACGGTCGAGGTCGAGGGGATCATCTCGGCGAAGACCGGCGGGTGTCCCGAGGATTGTCATTTCTGCTCGCAATCGGCTGAGTTCGCGGCCGACACGGCGGTCGTCGCGACGCCGTTCCTCGACCGCGACGAGGTGCTGGCCGCCGCCCGCGAGACCAAGGAGATGGGGGCGTCCGAGTTCTGCATCGTGCTGGCCGTCCGCGGGCCCGACGAGCGCACGATGGAGCGCATCCTCGATCTGGTGCCGGCGATCCACGACGAGACGGGCCTCGACGTCGCAGTCTCGGCGGGCATCCTCACCGACGACCAGGCGCGGCGCTTCGCCAAGGGTGGCGTGCACCGCTACAACCACAACCTCGAGACGTCGCGGTCGTTCTTCCCGAACGTCGTGACCACCCACGAGTTCGACGAGCGACTCGACACGTGCCGCCTCGTGCTCGACCACGGGATGGAGCTGTGCTGCGGCGTGTTGCTCGGCATGGGCGAGTCCGACGCGCAGCGCGTCGAGTTGCTCGGTCACCTGCAAGAGCTGCGTCCCGCCGAGGTGCCGGTCAACTTCTTGAACCCGCGACCCGGCACACCCCTCGAGATCCGTCCGATCACGCCGGCGCGCGACGCGTTGCGATGGATCGCGCTGTTCCGTCTCGCACTGCCCGACGTGATCCTGCGTTTCGCGGGCGGACGCGAGGTGACGCTCGGCGACCTGCAGGAGGCCGGCATGACCGCCGGCATCAACGCGCTGATCGTGGGCAACTACCTCACGACGCTCGGCCGCGAGCCCGAGGAAGACTTCGAGATGCTGCGCCGTCTCGAGATGCCGATCGGCAGCCTCTCGAAGGTCGTGTGAGTACGCTGCGGGCCATGGATGACCGCTTGCTCGCCCGTCTCATCGCCGTTGGTCGCGCCGTCTTCGGCGCCGCCTGCATCGTCGCCCCGAAGGTGGTGTTCCCGAAGGCCAAAGA
>JAYTFP010000052.1:0-4944 GCA_043734285.1 Acidimicrobiaceae bacterium | reverse complement strand
CGCTTCCATGCGTAGAGGTACATCGAGCTCAATTTGCCGATGGTCGGCGACTCGACGAAGAGGTTCAGCGACTGGCTCTGGTCGATGTACGCACCGCGGTCGGCCGCCATGTCGATGAGGCTGCGCATCGGCAGCTCCCACGAGGTGCGGTAGAGCGCCTTGACGTCGTCGGGGATCTCGGCGATGTCCTGGATCGAGCCCTCGGCGCGCTTGATGGCGGCGATGACCGACTCGGTCCACAGGCCCCGCGACTGCAGGTCGCGGACGAGGTAGGCGTTGATCTGGAGGAACTCACCCGAGAGCGTCTCGCGCTTGAACAGGTTGGAGACCTGAGGCTCGATGCACTCGTAGCAACCGGCGATCGAGGCGATCGTCGCCGTGGGGGCGATCGCCACGAGGAGCGAGTTGCGCACACCGAACTGGGTGATCCGGTCGCGAACGGTCTGCCAACGAGCCTCGTCGCCCGGCACGACGTCCCACAGGTCGAACTGCAGGTGACCCGCAGCGAGCCGCGTCTGATCGAAGCCGCCGTGCGGTCCGCTCTCTTCGGCGAGCTCGGTCGACGCCCACAGCGCGTTGAAGTAGATCTCTTCGCTGATGCGTGCCGAGACCGCACGGGCCTCGTCGCTGTCGAACGGCAACTTGAGCTTGAAGAGCACGTCTTGGAGGCCCATGAGACCGAGACCCACCGGCCGCCACTTCGAGTTCGAGTTGCTCGACTCGTCGGTCGGATAGAAGTTGATGTCGACGACCCGGTCGAGGTAGCGCACCGCGAGCCGCACCACGTCGGCCATGTGGTCGTAGTCGACCATCGGACCGTCGGCGCCCTCTTTCACGAACAGTCCGAGGTTGAGCGAACCGAGGTTGCACACTGCGGTCTCGGACTGGTTGGTGACCTCGAGGATCTCAGTGCAGAGGTTCGAGAGGTGGATCACGTTCTCGGGTCGACCGGTCTGGTTGGACTTGAGGTTGGAGGCGTCTTTGAACGTCATCCAGCCGTTGCCGGTCTCGGCGAGCGTGCGCATCATGCGCGTGTAGATCTGGCGTGCCGGAACCTGCTTCTCGTACAGCTCGGCCTGCTCAGCCTCGGTGTAGGCCTGCTCGAACTCGTCGCCGTAGAGGTCGATGAGGTGCGGCACCTTTTTCGGGTCGAACAACGACCACTGCCAATCTTTCTCGACCCGCTCCATGAAGAGGTCGGGCACCCAGTTGGCGAGGTTGAGGTTGTAGGTGCGGCGCGAATTGTCGCCGGTGTTGTCCTTCAGCTCGAGGAACTCCTCGATGTCGGCGTGCCACGTCTCGAGATAAACGCACGCCGCGCCCTTGCGCCGGCCGCCCTGATTCACAGCGGCGACGGAGCTGTCGAGCGTCTTGAGCCACGGCACGATGCCGTTGGACAGACCGTTGGTGCCGCGGATCAGCGAATTGCGACTGCGGATACGGCTGTAACTGAGGCCGATGCCGCCGGCGTGCTTCGAAAGGCGGGCGACGTCGCGGTAGCGGTCGTAGATCGCGTCGAGGTTGTCTTCGGGCGAGTCGAGGAGATAGCAGCTCGACATCTGCGGGTGCGTCGTGCCCGAGTTGAACAGCGTCGGCGACGACGGCAGGTACTCGAGCGAGCTGATGAGTCGGTAGAACTCGATCGCCTCGTCGGGCGTGGTCGACAGACCACAGGCGACGCGCATCAGGAAGTACTGCGGGTTCTCGATGACCTTGCGCGTCTCGGGGTGCCGCAGCAGGTAGCGGTCGTACACGGTGCGCATTCCGAAGAACTCGTACAGCCAGTTGCGCTCGGCGAGGATCGCGTCGTTGAGCTTGCGCGAGTGAGTGGTGACCATGCGGGCCGTCGCCTCGCCGATGATCCCCTGCGCTGCACCGAGGGCGACCGACTGGCTGAAGCTGTAGACGTCGGAGTTCTGCACCTCTTTGTCGATGACGGTGGCGAGCATCCGTGCCGCGAGCCGTGAATAGTTCGGCTCTTCGCTGATGAGCGAGGCGGCGGTGCGGATCGACAGCTCGTCGAGCTGCTCGGTGGTTGCGCCGTTGTGCAGACCCGAGATCGTGCGGGTCGCGACCCGCATCACGTCGACGCCGTCGAGGTCGGTGCCGTCGAGGTTGGTCGCACACCGGCTGATCGCCTTGACGATCTTGTCGAGGTTGACCGGCTCGAGGCTGCCGTCGCGTTTGCGGACCTGCATCTGCGTCGAGACCGAGTGATCGGTGAGGTCGATCGATTCGTCGGTCACGAGGACCGGTCGAGTGTCTTCTTGGAGTGCCACCGCTGGTCCCTCTTCCTTCATGAAGCGCAAAAATGGGTACGACGAATCAGGGCGCGGCCTGCCTGCCTTGCCCTCGTTCACGTCCGATGCGAGCCCCCGCACCGGACGTGTAATTACAGTCGTGAAACTACACGCTGTCAATACGTTCTTCGGGGATGATCTGGGAGGATGGCGGGGTGGGTCCGCGGCGCAGGAACGACTCGAGGGTGACAAACGACCTCGGCTATCTCCGGGGCGTCGGCGACCAACCGGCGATCCCCGCGGCGACGGTGATCCTCGCCCGCGACCGCAGCGATGGCGTCGAAGTGCTCATGCTGCGCCGCGACTCGCGACTGGCATTCGCGGGAGGGATGTGGGTCTTTCCAGGTGGAAGGATCGACTCGGGCGATTACCCGGACGACGCCACAGACGGCGACGAACTCGCGACGGCCGAGGTGCGCGCTGCGGCGCGCGAAGCGGCCGAGGAATCCGGACTCGTCGTCGATCCGTCGACACTCGTCCGACTGTCGCACTGGACCCCTCCCCCCGAGGCCACCAAGCGATTCTCGACCGCGTTCTTCATCGCAGCCGCGCCGTCGGGTGACGTCGTCATCGACGACGGCGAGATCCGCGACCACCAGTGGGTGCGACCGCTCGACGCGCTCGACGCGCATCGACGCGGCGAGATCGAACTCGCGCCACCGACGTTCATCACGCTCACTCACCTCGGCGAGCCGACGACGACCGTCGAACTCATCGACGGCGTGAGGGCGCGCGACGTCGAACACTTCTCGACGCGGATCGCGACGAGCGGCGAACTCGTGGTCGCGCTCTATCACGGTGACATCGCGTATGACGATGTCGTTCTCGTCGACGCGCCGGGCCCGCAGCATCGCCTGTGGCTCGATCCGACCGGCTGGCGCTACGAGCGCACGGCCCACGCACCCGGCGTACCCTCCTGACCATGGCCCCGATCATTCTCGTCGTCTGGCTCGCGTCGACCGTACTGGGCTTCGTGATCGGCAAGCGCAAGAATCGGGCGGCTCGTGGGCTCATCCTCGGATTGCTGCTGGGCCCGATCGGAGTGATCCGGCTGCTGTTCCTCGACACACTCCCGCCGAAGACCCGCTATCGGCCACCCACCCGAGACCCAAACGAAGAGGCCTTCAGTCCTCAGCCGACGCCGGCTGAGGGGTGGGCGGCGGCGAAACCAACTCCCCCGGCACCGTCGGAGGTCGCACCGCCGCCGTTGCCCCTGTGGGGCTCACCCGAAGCAGCGGGACCGGAGTCGTCGGTGCCCGAGCCTCCGCCACCCGCGATCTGACGCGCGCCGAACAACGGGGTCGGGGCCGCGACGGCTCGGACGTTACGGTGGTCACGTCCGCTGAGTACCGCCCCGAGGCCCCGTCCGAATGACCGAATTCGTCCCCCCGCCGTACCCCGACGTCGACACCAAGCCCGATTTTCCGGCGATCGAGCGTCGGATCCTCGACCGGTGGCACGACGAGCAGACCTTCGAGCAGTCGGTCGTCGCGCGACCCGATGACGACGAATTCGTCTTCTACGACGGCCCTCCGTTCGCCAACGGACTCCCCCACTACGGCCACCTGCTCACGGGCTACGTGAAAGACGTCGTCCCGCGCTACCAGACGATGCGAGGCCATCGCGTCGAGCGTCGCTTCGGTTGGGACTGTCACGGCCTCCCCGCCGAGATGGAAGCCGAGAAGGAACTCGGCGTGTCGGGCCGTGTCGACATCACCGAGTACGGCATCGACCGGTTCAACGACGCGTGCCGTTCGTCGGTGCTGCGCTACACCGGCGAGTGGGAGCGATACGTCACCCGCCAGGCACGTTGGGTCGACTTCGACAACGACTACAAGACGCTCGACGCGACGTACATGGAGTCGGTCATCTGGGCCTTCAAGCAGTTGTGGGACAAAGGCCTCCTCTACGAGGCGTACCGCGTCATGCCGTACTCGTGGGGTGCGGAGACCCCGCTGTCGAACTTCGAGATCCGCCTCGACGACGCGACGCGACCTCGCCAGGACCCGGCGATCACCGTCGTGTTCGAGTTGGCTCCCGCCGACGACGACGCTCCGGGCGCCGCGGCCGACGAGATCTGGGCATGGACGACCACGCCGTGGACGCTGCCGTCGAACCTCGCGCTCGCGGTCGGACCCGACGTGAACTACGAGCTCGTCCGCGCCCCCGCGCGCGATGGGCGGGTCGTGGTCATCGGCGCGTCGGCCCGCGCCAAGTACGCCGCCCAGCTCGGCGAGGGCGCCGAGGTCATCGGCACAGTCACCGGCCGTGAACTCGCCGAACGGCGCTACGTCCCGCTGTTCGACTTCTTCGCTGACGCGCCGAACGCGTTCCGCATCCTCGTCGACGACTACGTGACCGACGACGACGGCACCGGCATCGTGCACCAGGCACCTGGCTTCGGCGAGGACGACCAGCGGGTGTGCGAGGCGGCCAGCATCACGCTCGTGTGCCCCGTCGACGACTCGGGTCGGTTCACGGACGAGGTCCGTGACTGGGCCGGGCTCAACGTCTTCGACGCGAATCCCGAGATCATCCGCGCCTTGAAGGAGCGCGGCGTGTGCGTGCGGCACGACACCTATGACCACAACTACCCGCACTGCTGGCGCACCGACACGCCGATCATCTACAAGGCCGTGTCGAG
>JAYTFP010000051.1:0-30165 GCA_043734285.1 Acidimicrobiaceae bacterium | reverse complement strand
GTGTGGGCCCATCGCCTCGATGGCCGACGGGGACCTTAGAGCGTGCGCCGAGAGGCGGCACGCTCCATCAGGAGAGCCTTCCATCGGCGAAGCCGATCGGCTCGCGAGCGGCGACCCGATCGACCGCCCGGACGATCGCGGCGGGGTCTTCCTGCATGATCTGGTGGCCGATCCCCGGCAGCATCTCGAGTTCGGCTCCCTCGATGAGGTCGGCGATCTCACGTGCGTGGACCGGCGGCGTGAGCTTGTCGTGGGTGCCGACCAGCACCACCGTCGGGATGTCGATGCGGTGCAGGTCGTCGCGGACGTCGTGCGTGGCGATCGACGCGGCGGCCTCGGCCATCTCCTGTGACGCCATGTCGACCTCCATGCGGCGGACGTCGTCGATCATCCGTGCCGTCGGCGACTTGCCGAACGCTGCCGACAACATCACGGCCGAGAGGTCGCCCTCGTGCCACGGGTAGGCCCACCGAGGCCGCGTCGTGGTGCGTCGGGCGATCCTCGCCGCGGCGCCCGCGAGGGTGACCAGACCACCCAGGACCGCAGCCTGCGAGAGCGGCGCTGCACTCGTCGCGACGAACACCACGCCCGCGACGCGTTCGTGCAGGAGATCGTGCCGCTCGGCGGCGAACCGGCCAATCGTCATGCCGCCCATCGAGTGACCGACGAGCACCGCGTCGTGCAGGTCGAGCTCGCGGATCACCAGCTCGAGATCGTGCGCGGTCGCCTCGAGCGTGGCCCCATCGGTGCCGGCCTTCGATTCGCCGTGTCCGCGCATGTCCCAGGCCAGCACCCGGTACTCGCTGCGCAACAGCCGGATCGCGGCCGACCACACCCACCACTGCAGCGTGACGCCGTGCATCAGGACGACCGGCCGCGCCGACGACTCGCCCGCCTGTTGCGAGTCGACCACGTGGAGTGATCCGCCATCGTGCGTGGCCAGGTGATGATGGACGACGTCGGTCGGCGGCGACAGCGGGTCGTCGAGTTCGGCATCGGTTCGGGCACGCAGGTGACGACCACCGAGCCGGATGGCGGACGTGATCGCCACGCCTGCGCCCGCGCTGGCCAGCGCGACAACGCTCCACTTCGGACGACGGCTCACTGCGGCCGCCTGCCCTGAGCAATCGCACCGAGGATGACCAGCAACAACACCGAGCCGACGATGGCGCCCACGAGGCCACCGAGGTCGAGGATGTCGTCGTCGCCGATGCCGAGGCCCTTCACGAAGATGCCCCATCCGATCATCGCCCCGCAGAGCCCGACGGCCATCGTGGGGAAGCAGCCGCGGACCGCGCCCTTCGTGGGGACGAGCATCCGCGCCACGCCCCCGGCGAGCAGCCCCAGGATCATCGCTCCGAACACGCTCGTCTCCTCGTTCGAACCAGAACGGGTCAGAGGCTAGGAGAACGAGCCATCACGCGGCGGCCAGCGCCACGCCCGGCTCTGCGAGGCCCGCCTCGGACAGCGCGTTCCACAGCGTTCGACGGACCTCGTCGGCACGATCGACGGTGACCTCGTTCACCACGAGCAGGCCTTCGATCAGATCGGCCTGCACCGCGGCGAAGGGCCGACCGCTGAGCCGCACGGCGACCGTGACGTCGGCGCCGCGGCGGCGGATCGTGCGGTCGTTCGACGGCGAATGGGGCGGACTGCGAAACGACGGAATCGTGAGCCCTGCTTCGCGGCCGGTGCCCGACAGGACACGAACCGACTCGGCGAAGCGGAGGGAAACGGATTGCATGCCGACAGGATCGCACCCACCACCGACAGTCAGATTCGAGTGACCAGGCCCTCAGCGGGCGGCGCGCTCCGCGGCACCGAGCAACTGCTGGAAATCCGTTCGACCGTGCAGCACGCGGAACTCCTTCGACCGCGACAGCCGCATCGGGTCGGGCGAGCGCTCGACCGCGCTCGTCAGCCAGTTCATCGACTCGTCGAGCTGGCCCCGCACGGCGAGTCCCTCGGCGACCAGATAGAAAGGTTCCGCCGAGTCGTCTCGTCGATGCAACTCCATGGCGACGGAGGTGAGGTCCTCGACCGATCCGTGGAAGACCCGGGCCTCGAGCGCCCGCCTGCAGATCGACGCCTGTGGCGGCACCAGGTAGAGCAGCGTCCCGATCTCGGGGCGATCGAGTCGGTACGAGATCCACTTGCCACCCGGTCGCGAGAGATGGCTCAACTTCGCGCCGATCGCGTCGCGATCGCCGCCGGCGCGACGGATCAACTCGGCCTCGAGCCACGGCGACGGGCCGTAGCCACGCGGGAAGGCTCCGGGCACTCCCGTGTCCCAACCGCGGCGCTCGGCGACGAGCAGCTCGGCCTCGATCGACGTGGCGTTGACCTGCTTGCGGCTGTCGTTGCCCGTGCGGATCCACGTTCGAGGCGAAGCGCCCATCGGCGACTGGAGCCGCATCGCCGTGTTCATTCCGCAGAAGACGCCGATCCACATCGACGCGGCGCCGAACACGAACCCCGCGACCAGCAGGTGTCCGACCGCGGTGGGGAACGACTCGATCGTCGCGAGCGAGAAGGTCCTCGAGGCCCACAAGCGTGGGCCCGAGGCCGAGTCCTGTGTGGCCAGGTAGGCGAGGATCATCGCGGCCGCGGCGGCAGCCGACCACCACAGGAACAGCCGATGCATCGCAGGGCCGAACCGCTCGAGCAGCGTGTCGACGATGTGGCCGCCGTCGAGAGGCCAGACCGGCAGGAAGTTGAGCGCGCCCAGACCGATACTGGCGAAGCCGATCGACCAGTGCAGATCGAAGAACAGCACGCCCTGCGGCGTCGTCCCCAGCCGTGTCGTCATGACCGCCGAGTCAGGAAACGACGCTCGAACAATCCCCAGCGTGATGATCCCCGCGACGATCTGGACGGCGGGTCCCGCCGCGCTGATGACGTTGCGCTGCCACCGCTCGAGTGGCCGGGGCGACGTGTACGCAGCCCACCCGCCGAGGAACGCGAGCGTCACTGCGACCTCGGCGCCGAACCGCCGCGCGGTCAGCGCGTGACCCATCTCGTGGATGAGCGTGAAGATGACGATCGCCACCGCCGCGAACACACCCGCCCGGCCACCACCCGACGCGGTGTAGACGAAGTACACGCCCAGCGCCATCCAGATGTCGAGCGTGATCGGGACGCCGAGAAGGTGGAAGTGCGGCGCCTTCTGATGGCTCGGGCGCGGCATCATCGGAAGGACTGTAAACGGAGGGCTGGATCTACACCTCGATGTTCGACATCACGTGCTTGATGCGGGTGTAGTCGTCCATGGCGTAGGCGGAGAGATCCTTGCCGTAGCCCGAGTGCTTGAACCCGCCGTGCGGCATCTCCGCGACGATGGGGATGTGCGTGTTGATCCACACGCACCCGAAGTCGAGCCGCCTCGCCACCCGCATCGCCCGACCATGGTTCGACGTGAACACCGAAGCGGCGAGGCCGTAACGAACGTCGTTCGCCCAGCGGATGGCCTCGTCTTCGTCGCTGAAGCGCTGCACCGTGATGACCGGACCGAAGATCTCGTCCTGCACGAGCGCGTCGCGCTGTTGGAGGCCCGAGATCACCGTCGGTGAAAAGAAGTAGCCGACGTCGCCCTGGCGGGTGCCGCCGATGTCGACGGTCGCGTGATCGGGCACGAGGTCGAGCATCGCCGAGACGCGGGCGAACTGGTTGGCGTTGTTGAGTGGGCCGTAGAGCACGTCCCCGTCGTCAGGCAGCCCGGTACGCGTCGCCGCCGCCTGCTCGCTGAGCGTCGCGACGACCTCGTCATAGACGCCGGGGGCCGCGATGACGCGGGTCGCCGCAGTGCAGTCCTGGCCGGCGTTGAAGTAGCCCGCGACCGCGATCGCCTCGGCCGCCGCGGCGATGTCGGCGTCGTCGAACACCAGCACCGGCGCCTTGCCCCCGAGTTCGAGATGGCACCGCTTGAGCGACTTCGACGCCGCCTCGGCGACCTCCATGCCGGCGCGCACCGAACCGGTGACCGACACGAGCTGCGGTACCTCGTGCGCTACCAAGGCGCGACCCGTGTCGCGATCACCGCAGACGACGTTGATGACGCCCGGCGGCAGGAACTCGGCCATCAGCTCGGCCATCATCACGGTGGTCACCGGCGTGGTGTCGGACGGCTTGAGCACCACCGTGTTGCCCGCCGCGATCGCGGGCGCCCACTTCCACACGGCCATCATCATCGGGTAGTTCCACGGCGTGACCTGCGCGCACACGCCGATCGGCTCGCGCCGGATCATCGAGGTGTGACCCGCCATGTACTCCCCCGCCGCGCGACCCTCGAGCATCCGCGCCGCACCGGCGAAGAAGCGGATCTGATCGACCATCGGAGGAATTTCCTCGTCGAGCGTCATGCCCAGTGGCTTACCGGTGTTCTGCGACTCGGCCGCGACGAATTCGTCGGCTCGTGACTCGATCGCATCGGCGATCTTCAACAGTGCCGCCTGACGCTGCGACGGCGTCGTGTCGCGCCAGGTCTCGAACGCGGTCTGCGCCGCGCGACACGCGCGGTCGACGTCGGCGGCGCCCGACAGAGCCGAATGCGCGAACACCGTTCCGGTGCACGGATCGGTCAGCTCGAGGGTGCGTCCGTCGGCGGCCTCGCCGAGCTCGCCATTGATGAAGTTCTGGATCGTCGACTGTGCCATCCGTCGAGCATTGTCGAGAAAAGCACTCGTGGCAACGGTCATTGACCACTGAATTCGACGGATATCACGGCTGTTGATTCGTTATTCGACGCGATACCCTTCCCAGACCATGGATCCCATCACGGAACGAGCCCGCGCCATTGCGGCAACGGAGCTCGCGACCCTGCTCGATCGCACCCCTGGGTCGCGTGCGCTGCACGAGCGCGCACTCCACTCGATGCCCGGCGGCGTCGCGTCGAGCTTCCAACTCGGCGATCCATATCCGATCTATCTGCGCCGCGGCGTGGGGCCCGCTGTGTGGGACGTCGACGACCACGAGTACGTCGACTTCCACAACGGCTTCGGCTCGATGGCCGTCGGTCACGCGCACCCGATCGTGGCCGAGGCGATCGAGAAGGCGGCTCGGAACGGCACGCACTTCGCCGTCACCGTCGAGGCGTGCGTCGAACTCGCCGAGGAGTTGTGCCGGCGCTTCCGCTGCGACCAGGTCCGCTTCACCAACTCGGGCACCGAATCGACGATGTCGGCGATCCGCGTCGCCCGCGCCGCGACCGGACGCGACGTCATCGCCAAGATCGAGGGCTCGTACCACGGCCATGTCGACTACCTGATGTACTCGGTGCTCCCCGGTGCCGATGTCATGGGCGGACGCGACACGCCCGCCGCGACGCCGAAATCGAAGGGCATGCCCAAGGGTCTCGAACAGTGGATCAGGGTCGTGCCCTTCAACGACGCCGAAGCGTTCGAGCGTCTGCTCGTGGCCGAGGGCGACTCGATCGCCGCGCTGATCATGGAGCCGGTGATGATGAACATCGGCATCGTGGTGCCCGCCCCCGGATACCTCGAGCGCATCCGCGAGCTGTGCACGCGCCACGGCGTCGTGCTGATCTTCGACGAGGTGAAGTGCGGCGCGACCATCGCCGCGGGCGGCGCGCAGGAGCGGTTCGGCGTGCAGCCCGACCTGGCCTGCTGGGCCAAGGCCATCGGCGGTGGCGCCACGATCGGAGCGTTCGGTGGGCGGGCCGACGTGATGGACGAGATCAACAAGGGCGCGGCGCACCAGGGCACGTTCAACGGCAACCCGCTGTCGGTCGCGGCCAGCCTGGCGACGCTCACGAAGGTGCTGACTCCGGATGCCTACGCGCACTTCGACCGGATCGGCCAGCGACTCGCGGCCGGCCTGCAGTCGTCGATCGACAAGTTCTCGATCCCCGCATCGGTCGTCGACCTGGGCTGCAAGGGCTGCGTGACCTACCGCCCCGACGCGCTGACCAACTACCGCGACTTCCTCGAGACCAACACCGACCTGTACGAGGCGTCCTATCCGTGGATGGTCAACCGCGGCGTGTTCATGACGCCCGGCGACGAGGAGCAGTGGACCCTGTCGGTGCAACACGACGACGAGCACATCGACCGATACATCGACGCGTTCACCGACTTCTGCGCTGCGCTGGCTGCCTAGGCGATCGGCCGCTCGCGACGGCGCTGGATCACGAGACCGAGTAACGCGATGGCGACACTGGCGAAGAGGATCATCGTGCCGAACACGTTGATCTGCACGGGCACCGTCGAGCGCTTGAGCAGCCACACCTGCACCGGGAACGTGGTCTCGAGGCCACGGTTCAAGTAGGTGATCACGAAGTCGTCGAGCGAGAGGGCGAACGTCAACAGCGCGGCGGCGAACACGCCCGGAGCGATGATCGGGAAGGTCACTTTCAGGAACGTCCGTCGCGGCGTCGAGCCGAGGTCGGCGGCCGCCTCTTCGAGGCTCCAGTCGAAGCCGCGAAGCCGCGCCTTCACCGTGGTCGCCACGTAGCTGACGCAGAACATCACGTGCGCGATGAAGATCGTGAGGAAGCCCAAGCCGATGCTCGCGTTCACGAACAGGGTCAGCAACGAGAGACCGAGGACCACCTCGGGCATCGTCAGCGGCAGGATCAGGAAGGTGCTGATCGGGCCCTTGCCCCGGAACCGATACTTCACCAACGCGATCGCCATGAATGTGCCGAGCACGGTCGCGACGAGCGTCGCGAGCGTCGCGATCTTCAACGAGTTCGAGAACGCGTGGGTGAGGTCGTCGTACTTGAACGGGTCCTTCCACGCGTCGAGGCTGAATCGACCCCACGTGTAGTTGTGGATGTTGCGGGTCGCCGGACGAAACACCCCGTTGGTGGTCGTGCCGACCTCGTTGAACGAGAACGCGACGATCACGAAGATCGGCAGGAACAGATAGAGCAGTCCGAGCATCGCCCAGATGTTGAGGGACCACGAGCCGAAGCGGGCGAGACGGGCGCGCATCAGATGAGATCCTCTGTGCCGAGCAGCTTCGAGTAGATCAACACGGCGCCGAGGATCAGCACCATCAGCACGAACGACAGCGCGGAGATGCCCGGCCGGAACTGCTCCTGCAGGAAGTTCTTCTCGATGATGTTGCCGATCATGCGCGTGCGGTCGCTGCCGAGCAGCTCGGCGTTCACGAAGTCGCCGGCAGCAGGGATGAACGTCAGCAGGCTGCCGGCGAAGACACCCGGGAGCGACAGCGGCAATGTGACGCGGCGAAACGTTCGCGACGCCGGTGCGTAGAGATCAGGGCCTGCCTCGAGCAGGCGCCGGTCGATCTTCTCGAGCGACACGTAGATGGGCAGCACCATGAAGGGCAGGAAGTTGTAGACGAGCGCGAAGATCACCGCAGTCGGTGTCGCCAGGAGTTCGTCAGTGCGGCCCAGCAGGTGCACAGTCCGAAGGAAGCCGACCAGCGGGCCCGACTTGTCGACGATCACGCGCCAGGCGATCGTGCGGATCAGGTAGGTCGTGAAGAACGGCAGCACGACCGACGCGAGCAGCGCGTTCTTGAACCGCCCTCCCTTCATCGCGATGAAGTACGCCAGCGGATACCCGATCAGGACACAGATGACCGTCGCCACCGCGGAGTAGACGAAGGTGCGGACGATCACGTCTTGATACGTGCTGAAGACCTGCGTGTAGTTCTTGAGCCCGCCGCCGCCGAGACGGCGGGTGCGCGCCGCGTCGTCGAGCGAATTCGTCAGCAGGCTCACCAGAGGCAGCGCGAAGAACAGGATCAGCCACAACAGGCCCGGGGCGAGGAGCGCCCACGGCACCCACCACTTCGTGGTGCGACCCTCGCCCATGTCGCTGATCGTCCTCTCGGCGTCCCGCCGCCTACAGCTGTGTGGCTTTGGCGAAGGCGTTCTCGAGGTCGTCGGCCTCTGTCTCGGTGAGGATCCGGAAGTCGACGATCTTCGAGCTCGCTGATGGGTTGATCAACGGGTTCTTCTTGGCTTCGTCGCTCATGTGATTGGTGGCGCCCTCGACCGGCGACACGTAGCTGATCGCCTCGAACAGCGGACCCGACACCGCGGGGTCGTACAGGTAGTTCATCCAGGCGTGAGCCTGCTTCGCGTTGACCGCCGCCTTCGGCACCACCATCGTGTCGACGAAGCTCATCTGACCGACCTTGGGCGCCACCCACAACAGATCGGGATGGTCCTTCTGGAGGGTCACGACGTCACCCGACCAGGCGAGCGCAGCGATCGCATCCTTCGCGCCGACGTCGTCGGTGTAGGAGTTGCCCGTGATCTTGCGGAACTGGCCGGTATCGCGCGATTTGCTGATCGTCGCGAGTGACTTCTTCGCGTCGCCGACCGACGCCTTCGACGGATCGAGGCCATCGGACAGCATGAACATGCCGAGCGTGTCGCGCATCTCCGAGAGGATCGTCACCTTGCCCTTCAGGCGTGGATCGAGAAGGTCCTTGACGTCCTTGATCTCGAACCCGACCTCTTTCGGGTAGTAGGCGATCCCGACCTGACCCTCGGCGAACGGCAGCGTGTGCGCGCGGTTCGGGTCCCACGACGGATTCTTGTGGCGAGCGAGGAGGTGCTTCTTGTTCGGCAGCAACGAATCGTCGAGTGCCGCGGCCCAGCCCTTGCGGATCCACCGCTCGGTCATCCACGACGTCAACACCACGAGGTCGTATCCGGTCGCCTCACCCTTGTCGAGCTTGGGCTGCACCGTGGCAGTGAACGACTCGTTGTCGTCGACATCGACGGTGTAGTCGACCTTCGTCCCAGTCATCGACGTGAACTTCTTGATCGTCGGCGACTGCTGCGGGTTCGCGTCGTCGGCGTCGATGTAGAAGACCCACGTGCCGAGCTTGAACGACCCGCCCGGGCCGCTGACAGTCGACGCCGTGCCCGCCGTCTTCTTGTCGCTCGAACAGGCCGCGAGGAACATCGGTGAGAACGCGGCCGCGCCGCCGATGGCGAGTCCGCGACCGATGAACTGGCGGCGATCGATCGACCTCGGGTCGAACGAATCTGGCGTGGGTCGGGGCACGTTCACGGTGAGACCTCCTGAGATGTTGGACGGGGAAGAACGAGAGCGGCGCCGTGATCCCATGCCGCCCAGACCGTGTCGCCGGGTCGCAGCAACCCGAGGCCGTGGTCGGCACCGAGATAGGCGGCGACCTCGGACTGATCGGGCGATCGGAGCGCGTAGCGCACGACCGGGCCCTGGAACACGAAGTCGATCACTTCGCAGCGCAGCGACGTGCCGCCGGCGGCCGGCTCGGCGGCCGTCAACTGCACGCGCTCGGGGCGCACCATGAACGAGACGGCATCACCCTTGGCGACGGTGTGGTTGCCCGTCGCACCGATCACCGACTGCCCGCCGATGCGGACCTCGGCGGTCGAACCGTTCACGCTCTCGACCGTCGTGGGCCACAAGTTCGCCTGGCCGATGAAACCGGCCACGAACTCCGACGTGGGGTGCGAGTAAATCTCCTCAGGGGCACCGATCTGCTCGACGCGACCAGAACTCATCACCGCGATCCGGTCGGACAGCGTGAGCGCCTCCTCCTGATCGTGGGTCACGAAGATGAAGGTGATCCCGACCTCGCGCTGGATGCGCTTCAGCTCGATCTGCATCGCCTGGCGCAGCTTCAGGTCGAGCGCGGCGAGCGGCTCGTCGAGCAGCAGCGCCGCGGGATAGTTCACGAGCGCCCGAGCGAGTGCGACGCGCTGTTGCTGGCCGCCGGAGAGCTGGTTCGGCTTGCGCTTCGCGAAGTCGCCGAGCCGGACGACCTCGATGATCTCGTCGACGCGTTTGTTGACCTCGGCCTTGTCGAGCTTCTTGCTGCGCGGCCCGAAGGCGATGTTGTCCCACACCGACATATGGGGGAACAGCGCGTAGTGTTGGAACACCGTGTTCACATCGCGCTGATAGGGCGGCACCGTCGAGACGTCGACGCCGTCGAGCAGGATCCGACCCGAGGTCGGCAGCTCGAAGCCGGCGATCATGCGCAAGGTCGTCGTCTTGCCGCAGCCCGAGGGGCCCAGCATCGAGAAGAACTCGCCGTGGCCGATGTCGAAGTGCACCTCGTGCACGGCGACGAACTCGGTGAACCGTTTCGTGACGTGTTCGAGCGACACGATCGCTCTCGTCGCGGGATCGGAACCCGTGTCGGCCAGAATTGCCACGTATGTCCCCCGAGAAGGCCCGGCACCACGTCGACCCGAAGACCGGATCGTTGTGGGACGACACGCTAGGCGACGCCGCGGACGGAGGTCGCCACTCTTCGGCCGCGCTCACGCGGAACCACGAGGTCGACGTCGCGATCGTCGGCGGTGGCTTCGGAGGCCTGTGGACCGCGCAGTCGCTCGCCGTCGCCGACCCGAGCCTCCGCGTCGCCGTGCTCGACGCCGAGGTCTGCGGATTCGGCGCGTCGGGTCGCAACGGCGGCTGGTGCTCGGCGCTGTTCCCCACGAGCGAGGCGACACTCGCGGCGCGGTTCGGCATCGAACGCGCCGCTGCGCAGACGGTCGCGTTGCGCGACGCGGTCGACGAGGTCGGCCGGGCCGCGGCGGCCGACGGCATCGACTGCCACTTCGCGAAGGGCGGCACGTTGAGGCTCGCCACGAACCCGGCCCACGTCGCCCGTGTTCGCGACGATGTCGACGGTGACGACGTGTGGCTCGACGCCTCGGCCGCGGCCGAGCGGATCGGGGCCACCCCGCTGTACGGCGCCGCCTTCAGCCCACACTGCGCGGCGCTGCATCCCGGGCGCCTGGCACGCGGCCTCGCGAACGCGGTCGAGCGGCGCGGTGTCGAGATCTTCGAACACACACGCGTTGTCGCGATCTCGCCCGGCACGGTCACCACCGACGACGGACGTGTGCTGCGGGCGCGCCACATCCTGCGGTGCACCGAGGGGTTCACGCCGACGCTGCGGGGCGAACGCCGCACCCTCGTGCCGATCTACTCGCTGATGATCGCGACCGAGCCGTTGTCCGCCGCGTTCTGGGCCGACGCTCGGTTGGACGATCGCGCGACCTTCAGCGACGGTCGCCACATGATCATCTACGGCCAGCGCACCGCTGACGGTCGACTCGCGTTCGGTGGCCGAGGCGCGCCGTACCACTTCGGGTCGCGGGTCTCGCCCGCGTTCGACTGCGACCCCACCGTGTTCGCCGCGCTCGAATCGATCCTGCGCTCGATGTTCCCGATGCTCGACGGCGCGGCGATCACCCATCGTTGGGGTGGCCCGCTCGGCGTGCCCCGCGACTGGATGGCGTCGGTCGGACTCGATCGCGCGACCGGCCTCGGATGGGCCGGCGGGTATGTCGGTGACGGGGTGGCGGCGACCAACCTCGCCGGCCGTACACTCGCCGAACTCGTGCTCGGCGTCGACAGTGCACTGACGTCGCTGCCCTGGGTCGACCACCACTCGCGCCGCTGGGAGCCCGAGCCGCTGCGCTGGTTGGGCGTGAACGCCGGCGGTCGACTGGCGATGGCAGCCGACCGCAGCGAAGCCCGAACCTCACGGCCTGCCCGCACCCTCGGCCGCCTCATGAGCCGCCTGACCGGCGGCCACTGAGCGGTTCGGGCCCTACCGAAAAGGTGGGTGGAGCTGCGAATTCAGTCGTAGACTGAGAGCAAGTCGACGAATCCGCTGTCAGATACGGCGCAGATCGTCAGAATCAGCAGTCGGGAGGCCGACACGTGACCGCCACCAGCCTCGACGAGATCGACCGCAAGATCATCGCCGAACTCCAGCAGGACGGCCGTCGTCCCTACACCCACCTCGCCAAGGCGGTCGGCCTGTCCGAGGCCGCGGTGCGCCAACGGGTACAGCGATTGCTCGATGGCGGCGTGATGCAGATCGTCGCGGTCACCGATCCGATGTCACTCGGACTGCACCGTGCTGCGATGATCGGCCTCAAGGTCGAAGGCGACGTGCGCAAGGTCGCGGCAGCTCTCGGCGCGTTCGACGAGGTCGTCTACGTCGTGCTCACCGCCGGGACGGTCGACCTCCTCGCAGAGGTCGTCGTGTCCGATGACGACGCGCTGATCGAACTGCTCAATGACCGCATCCGTGCCATCCCCGGCGTGCGCAGCACCGAGACGTCGATCTACCTCAGCCTCCAGAAACAGACCTATCAGTGGGGTGTGCGATGAGCACGGCGACATCACCGAACGAGAACCTGCACGAGTTGGGCGCGCGCCACCTCTGGATGCACTTCACGCGCATGGGCAACTTCGCGACTGAGGAGGTGCAGATCATCCAGCGCGGCGACGGCTGCTACCTCTACGACGACCGCGGCAAGCGTTACCTCGACGGATTGTCGGGCCTCTTCACCGTCAACGCCGGCCACGGCCGCGTCGAGCTCGCCGAGGCGGCCGCCGCGCAGGCGTCGACGCTCAGCTACTTCCCGGTGTGGGGCTACGCGCACGAGCCCGCGATACGTCTTGCGACTCGGCTCGCCGAGATGGCGCCCGGCGACCTCAACCGGGTGTTCTTCACGGTGTCGGGCTCCGAGGCGGTGGAGACCGCATGGAAGCTCGCCCGCCAGTACTTCGCGGCGATCGGTCAGCACCGCCGCTACAAGGTCATCGCGCGCCAGACCGCGTATCACGGCACCACCATGGGCGCGCTGGCGATCACCGGCGTCGCCGAGCTGCGCGCGCCGTTCGAGCCGCTGGTACCGGGCGCCTTCCACGTCCCGAACACCAATCGCTACCGGCCGGTCGTCGAGGGGCTGACCGACGAGGAGCTCGGGCGGTACTGCGCCGATTCCATCGAGCAGATGATCCTGATGGAGGGCCCCGACACGGTCGCCGCGGTCTTCCTCGAACCCCTGCAGAACGCGGGCGGATGCTTCACTCCTCCGCCCGGCTACTTCGCCCGCGTGCGCGAAATCTGCGACCGCTACGGCGTGCTGCTGGTCTCCGACGAGGTCATCTGCGCCTACGGACGGATCGGCCACATGTTCGGGTGCGACCGCTACGGCTACATGCCCGACATCATCACGTCCGCCAAGGGACTCACCTCGGGCTACTCGCCACTCGGCGCCGTCATCGCGACCGACCGCCTGATGGAGCCGTTCCTCGAGGACCGCGCCTCGTTCGCACACGGCATCACGTTCGGCGGACACCCGGTCAGTTGCGCAGTCGCGCTCGCGAACCTCGACATCCTCGAACGCGAACGGCTCTGCGACAACGTGCTCGCGAACGAGGGTGAGTTCCAGGCGACGCTCGAACGCCTCTACGACCTGCCGCTCGTCGGCGACGTCCGCGGCGACGGCTACTTCTGGGCAATCGAGTTGGTCAAGGATCGCGACACGAAGGCCGAATTCTCCGACGAGGAGGGCGAAGACCTCATCCGCGGGTTCCTCTCGCACCGGCTGTTCGAGGAGGGGCTGGTGTGCAGGGCCGACGACCGGGGTGATCCGGTGCTGCAGTTCTCGCCGCCACTCATCGCCGGGCCCGAGGAGTTCGACTACATCGAGCGCGTGCTGCGCAAGGTGCTGACCGAGGCGTGGACGCGGGTGCGGTGATGCCCACCGTCGGCGTCCCCACCGAGGTCAAGGACAACGAGTACCGCGTCGCGATCACGCCTGACGGGGTCGCCGAACTGACACACCGGTGGGTGACCGTGCTGATCCAGTCGGGCGCGGGCGCCGGCGCCGAGATCACCGACGACGAGTACCGGTCCGCCGGCGCCACGATGGTCGACGACGCGGCCGAGCTGTGGCAGCGCAGCGATCTCGTGTGCAAGGTGAAGGAGCCGCAGCAGGCCGAGCTCGAGCTGATGCGTCCGGGCCTGGTGCTGTTCACCTACCTCCATCTGGCCGCCTCTCCGCAGCTCGCCGTCGGCCTGCGCGAGCGCGGCGTGACCGCGATCGCCTACGAGACGGTGCAGCTCGCGGACCGATCACTGCCGCTGCTCGCGCCCATGAGCGAGGTCGCCGGGCGAATGGCGACACAGATCGGTGCCCACCACCTGCAGCGCGACCACGGTGGCCGTGGCGTGCTGTTGGGTGGGGCACCCGGCGTGCGACCGGGGCGAGTGGTCGTGCTCGGCGCGGGCAATGTGGGCTGGAACGCTGCTTGGATCGCGGCCGGCATGGAGGCTGAGGTGCTGCTGTTCGACCGCAACCTCGACCGGTTGCGCTGGGTCGACCAGATCCACCGCGGTCGCATCATGACGCTCGCCTCGAACCGCGGCGCGATCGCCCGGGCGGTTGCCGACGCAGACCTCGTCATCGGCGCAGTGCTCGTCGCCGGCGGGCGCGCACCGATCGTGGTCTCGACCGACATGGTCCGTTCGATGAAGCCGCGCTCGGTCATCGTCGACGTGGCCGTCGACCAGGGCGGGTGCATCGAGACCACGCACGAGACGACGCACGCCGACCCGACCTATGAGGCGCACGGCGTCATCCACTACGCGGTCGGCAACATCCCTGGAGCAGTGCCGCACACGTCGACCTACGCGCTGACCAATGCCACCCTCCCCTACCTGCTCGACCTGGCCACCTCGCCCGACCTCGGAGCGACGGTGCTCGGCAATCCGGCGCTCGGCCTCGGGGTGAACGTGCACGCAGGGGCCATCACCCACGCGGCCGTCGCCACCGCGATCGGCGCGGACCACACGCCCCTCGCCGACGCCTTCGCCCGCTGACCGCATCGAGGCCCGCGGGTAGGGTCGCCCGTGTGATGCCCGAGTCGCTCAACCCTGCCCAGGCCGAGGTGCTCGAACGCCTGGGCGCCCACGTCGGCGAGCGTCCGACGTTCTCGCCCGACCTCCGCGAAGATCTGCGCCGCGAGCTGCGCCAGCACCTCTCTCCCGTCGTCGAGGAGCTCGGAACCGAGCAGATGTTCCTGTCGAAGCGGGTCATCGACCAGTCGCACGGCTGCGAGGTCCGCAACATCGACGAGCAAGAGCGTCCGTTCGAATGGTCGGTTCCGATGGCGCGCGGCACGTTGACCCACAAGGCGATCGAGCTGTCGCTGACCTACGCATCCGGAACGCCGCCGCTGGTTCTCGTCGACGAGGCGATGGCGTCACTGATGGGCGGCGAGTCGAGCATCGGTGACTACCTCCGCACCTGCGGTGACACGCCTCGTGCCGAACTCGCCAGTGCGGCGAACGGACTGCTGGCGCAGTTCCTCGACCAGTGGCCGCCTCTCAAGCGCGAGTGGCGTCCGGTCATCGAGCAGTCGATGCGCCACGACATCGCCGACGGACACATTATCCTCTCAGGCCGCCCCGATCTCACGATCGGACGCGCGACGGGCAACGTCGCGGGCAAGGTCATCGTCGACTTCAAGACCGGCTACCGCTCGGATGCCCACGTCGCCGACATGCGGTTCTACGCGCTGCTCGACGCGCTGGTCATCGGCGTGCCGCCGCGGATGATCGCCACGTACTACCTCGACCAGGGCGAGATGCACACCGAGACGGTCAACGAGGCGCTGCTCGGCTCGGCGCTCGACCGCACCGTTGCCGCGGCCTACAAGCTCGTCGAGCTGAAGGGCGGACGCGAACCAATCCGCATGGCTGGGCCCCGTTGCCGGTGGTGCCCGCTGCGTCATGACTGCGACCCGGGCAAGCGCTTCCTCGAGGGCGACGACCCCGAACGCGGCGACACCGACGACTGACTCGGCTACACCGTCGTGAGTGACCGGTCGGCGTCGGTCATGGCCGAGAAGCGTCCGGTGACCCACAGGCCGGCCGTCACGAGCAGCAGCAGCACGCCCGCGATGACCGTCACCTCCTGGATGCCGAGGTGGTCGGCCGCGACGCCCCAGACGTAGAGCCCGATCGGCAGCGCGCCGGTCAGGCACATCACGAACACCGCGATGCTCTTGCCGCGCATGTCGTCTCGGGCGAGCAGTTGGATCGTCGTGTTCAACGCGGAGGCGATCGCCAGGTACGACCCGCCGTAGAGCATCAGCCCGACCGCCGCGAGCCACCATCGCGGCGACGACCCGACGATGATCGTTCCCGTCGCGTGGGCGGTCATTGCGCCGACCAGCAGGATCGACCGATTCAGCCGCGCCCCGATCGTGAGGATGAACGGGGCGAACACCAACGAACCGATGCCACCGGCGCCCCACAACAGACCTTGCTGCCAGCCCGACACGTGGAAGATCTCCTTCGTGTAGCTCGACGTGATGAACGAGAACAGCGGGCTGGCAATCCCCGCGATCGCGACGATGGCGATGCAGCACGACACGATCCCGGGCACCGACCAGACGTAGCGGACACCCGCGGCGAGATCGGCCCCCGCGGAGAGCCGTTTGCCCTCGATCGGCGCCGGATGCTGACTGCGGATGAACGCCAGGCCGATCAGCACCGAACCGAACGACAGCGCGTTGATCGCGAACACCAGGTCGGGCCCCGATGTGGCGATGACGATGCCCGCGGCGAACGTGCCCAGCGCCCGGGCCGCGTTGAACTGTGTCGAGTTGAGCGTCACCGCGTTCATCAGGATCTCGCGCGGCACGAGCTGACTCACGAAGCTCTGCCACACGGGGATGTTCATCCCTCCCGCGAGCCCGCTGGTGAACGCCAACGCAGTGAGTGTCGTCGGCGTGGCCCGACCGCTCGCCACGAGCCACCACAGCATCAGCGCGCAGATGGCCTGGGCGATCTGGGTGGCGACGAGCAGCCGCTTCCGCTCGAATCGATCAGCCATCGAACCGCCGATCGCGCCCATCATCATGACCGGGAGGTACTGCCAGAACCCCGTCAGGCCGACACCGCCGTTGCGGCCGGTGAGCTGGAACGCCACGTACGGGATCGCCGCGGCCTGCATCCACGATCCGGTGTTCGACACGAGCGCTGCGACCCAGAAGATGGCGAACTCACGATGGCGCATCGCGACCGTCGCTCGTGCGAACGCCGAGCCGCGGTCCGGCTCGCCGGCGCCCGCCACAGGTGTCACCGTCGGAGACTACCGGGATAGGATCAGCGCTCTATGGCCGCAGAACGCTCGTCCTTCCCGACGGCGAGCCCGACCCCGAAGCCACGTTCGACCCGCCGCCCGGCGACGAAGAAGGCCACCGTCGTCAAGGAATCGCCTCGCAACGTGCTGAAGGCCGATTCGAGCCTCGAACGGGTATTGGCAAGGGCTGCGGAGTCGACGAACGACCTGCTCCCGGTCCCCGCGCCGTCCTACACACCGCCGCCGGCTGCCGACGATTCGAGAATCCGCCTCGGCGACGTCGACGAATGGGGCCGTTCGGAACACATGCGCGAGATCGCCCGGCGCCTCTACGACCCGATCTACCGCAAGTGGTTCCGGGTCGAGTGGGAAGGCCTCGAGAAGATCCCGGCGCACGGCGGCGCCCTCCTGGTGGCGAACCACGCGGCGGCGATCCCATCCGACGCCCCGGTGATCATGCACGGCATCGAGACCGAGGTGCAGCGACCGGTCTACGGCCTCGCCGACTTCTTCTTCAAGACGCTGCCGGTGGTCGGCACGATGTGGTCGCGCCTCGGCGGGTTGCCGGCCCATCCCGACAACGCCTACCGACTGCTGCGCGAGCAGGAGCAGCTCGTCCTGGTCTTCCCCGAGGGGTCCAAGGGCCCGTCGAAGATGTACCACGAGCGCTATCAGCTCCGCCGATTCGGGCGCGGTGGCTTCGTCGAGATCGCGATGCGCGCCGGCGTGCCGGTGATCCCGATCGCGGTGGTCGGCGCCGAGGAGTCGATGCCCATCGTCGCGAAGTTGCCGTCGATCGCCAAGCGCCTGGGCGCTCCGTACGTCCCGGTCACTGCGAACATGCTCGCCTTCGGTCCGCTCGGCGCGATCGCCTACTTCCCCGCGAAGTTCAAGCTCAAGGTGCTCGATCCGGTGCACTTCAACGTCGCCCCCGACCAGGAGCGCTACTCGCGCAGCCGCATCATGGACGAGTCCGAGAAGATCCGTGACCTCATCCAGACCGAGCTCTACGACATGTTGAAGAACCGTCAGTCGGTGTGGTTCGGGTGATCGACTCGAACGCTCCGAAGCGACGAGTACTGGTCACCGGTCTGGGAACCTTCTGGGGCGGTCGGGTCGCACAGGCGCTCGAGGCCGACCCCACGGTCGAGGTCATCGTCGGACTCGACACCACCTCGCCGACCGTCGAGCTCGAGCGCACCGAGTACGTGCGGGTCGACGCGAACTACTCGACCCTCGCCAAGATCGTCGACGCGACCGCGGTCGACACGATCATCCACACGTTCCTCGTCGTCGATCCCACGCAGATGTCGCGCCGCGGCATGCACGAGATCAACGTCATCGGCACGATGAACCTGTTCGCCGCGGCGTCGGCACCGCAATCGACCGTGCGCAACGTCGTCGTGAAGTCGGCCACGCTCGTCTACGGGTGCACCGCCGAGGATCCGACCTGGTTCACCGAGGACGACCTGCCGTCGCGACCGCTGACGCAGCCGACCGAACGGAGCCTCGAACAGGTCGAGGGCTACGTCCGCGACTTCGCCGAGGACAATCCGCACGTCTCGGTCTCGCTGCTTCGTTTCGCGAATGTGATCGGGTCGGAAATCGTCACGCCGCTCACGCGGGCGCTCGAGTTGCCGATCGTGCCGTCGATGTTCGGGTACGACCCGCGTTTCCAGTTCGTGCACGAGGACGACGTCATCCGCTCGATCCTCTATGTGCTCGAACACAACCTCGCAGGTGTCTACAACGTCGCCGGCGACGGGCTCCTGCCCTGGACCGAGGTCGCGGCGCTGTGCGGCAAGCGCACCTTCCCGCTCGTTCCGTACGTCACGAGACAACTGCTCGGTCCGCTGAAGCGGCTCGGCCTCGTCGACCTGCCGAACGAGTACCTGACCCTCCTGCGCTACGGCCGCGGCGTCGCCAACGCACGCCTCAAAGACGCCGGGTTCCGTTACAACTACACGTCGGCCGAGGCGGTGAAGGCGTTCATCGAGGCGGTACGGCTGCGCAAGACGATCGGCGATCACGCGCCGACCTACCGCTACGAGCAGGACGTCGAGCAGTTCTTCCGGCACTCGCCTGCGGTTGTTCGCCGGCGCGAATAGCGCGACGGGCACCCTCTCAGAGGATCGAGCCCACCAGGCAGACGACCGCGACGACGAAGACGCCGATGATGCGGATCTCACGTTCGCTCACGAGGAGCGGCCTGGGCCTCGAGGTCATCATGGTCAGGACACCACCTTCGGTTGCTCGGGATGCGGGGTCGCTCTCCGGGAACTACCCACGAGTCAAGCAACCCAACCTGAAGATGCACTGAACGATTCCCGCCGTTCCTGCCCGCCGTGATCAGCGGTGTTCGGAGATGGCGGATCGCACGATCTCGGCCGTCGACTCTCGGATCGCCGACCACGTGTACCGCTCCTCGAACCGCGCCCGCCCCGCCTGGATCATGCGTCGACGCAACGCGACGTCGGTCGCAGCCTCGAGGCACGCGGCGGCGAAGGCCTCGGGGCCGTCCGCGATGAGGAGTTGCTGTCGGTCCGCGACGTCGATGCCCTCGCATCCCACCGTCGTCGACACCATCGGCAGTCCGTTGGCCATCGCCTCGAGCACCTTGAGCCGAGTGCCCGCGCCCGAGCGGATCGGCACCACCGCGACGTCGGCGGCCGCCAGCTCGTCGCGCATCGAATCGACCGCGCCGACGACACTCACGCCGTCGAACAGGTCGAGGTCGGCGACCGCCTCGGCCGAGCGCCCGACGATGCGGAACCTCGCGCCGGGCACGGTGCGGTGCACCAGCGGCAACACTCGGTCGGCAAACCATCGGACGGCGTCGACGTTCGGCGGGTAACCCATCACCCCGACGAACGTGAACGTCGGCTTGTCGGCGTCGTGGGGATCGTCGTGGTCGACCGGCTCCCATGGCAGCTCGTAGCCGTTCGCCATCACCGACACGTTCGAGCATCCGGACCGGGCGATGTCCATCTCGCTGCACACCAACACGCGGTCGACTGCCGCGGCGGCGCGGTGCTGCACTGCGTTCCAGCGGCCCTCGTCGATACGGTTGACCACGCTGGTCACCGCCCAGCGCCCGTACCCGATGGCCTTCGCCTGCAACGACGCGCCGACGTCGACGCGGGGGCCGAGTCGTCGCAGGCCCCGCAAGGCGAGGTCTTCGAGGTTGTCGAAGTCGAGCACGGCCGGCCCGTCGACGAGATCGTGCGTCGCGTGCCAGGCGTCGACGTGGCTGAACAACGTCACGTCGTACGGGGCCGACAACAGACCCGGAGCGAGCCGTCGCGCCGTCGAGAAGTCACGACGCACCAGGCGGCGCGGTTCGGATGCGGCGATCCACCGCGGCGCCCATCGACCCGGTGTGAGTTCGGGGTCTTCCGGCGCGGACAGGACCCGGACGCCCGACGGCGCCGGATCGCGTTCGCGCCCCGAGCCGTCCATGCAGAGGAAGTCGACGTCGCCCAGCAGCCGCAGCGCCTCGATGGTGTTCGAGAGGCGGAGCTTGTAACCGTCGTCGGAGGGCCATGGGTAGGCTTCGGCGACGCACAGCGACCTCATCACCGTGCCACGGTAGCGAGCCAGGAGTCGTCCCCATGACCTTCGTCCAGATCGAGCGGCGCGGACGCGTGGCCGTCGTCACACTCGACGACCCGAAGCGGCGCAACGCGTTGAACCTCGAGATGTGCGCCGAGCTCGTCGCGGCGTTCGACGAATTCGAGTCGGGTGACGACGTCGGTGCGGTGGTCGTCACGGGGGCCGCACCGGCATTCTGCGCCGGCGCCGACCTGACCCAGCTCGGCGCGTCGCAACGCGACGGACTCCACGCGATCTATTCGGGGTTTCTCCGCGTCGCCCGATCGCCCCTGCCGACGGTCGCCGCGGTGAACGGTGCGGCAGTCGGCGCGGGCATGAACCTCGCGCTCGCCGCCGATGTGCGCCTCGCCGCGGATTCTGCGCGCTTCGACACCCGGTTCCTCGATCTCGGGCTGCACCCGGGCGGTGGGCACACGTGGATGATGCAACGCATCGTCGGTCCGCAGACGACGATGGCGATGGTGCTCTTCGGTCAGGTGCTCGACGCCGCCGAGGCACGCCGCGTCGGGCTGGTGTGGGAGGTGTGCGAGGGCGATGCCCTGCTCGACCGCGCGGTCGAACTCGCCGGTCGCGCCGCGTCGGGGCCGCCCGAACTGGTTCGCCGCATCAAGGCGAGCATCGCCGCGATGCCCTCGATCGAGTCACACGACGACGGTGTCGAGCGAGAACTCGACCCACAGGTCTGGTCGATCAACCAGCCTGAGTTCGCGGCACGCCTCGCCGAACTACAGCGCAAGATCTCGAGTCAGTAGACCCACGCCGCGAGCAGCTCGTCGCGGCGGTCGTCCCACTCCTCGGCGGTGATCGCGTAGCGGACGTGGTCCTCCCACTCGCCGTTGATCTCGAGGTATCGCTCGGCAACGCCCTCCTCGCGCAGGTCGAGCTTGTCGACGACACGGCGACTCGCGGTGTTGCGCGGGATGATCGCGACCTGGAGGCGGTGCAACCCGAGCTCCTCGAAGCCGAACCGGCAGATCAGCACCAGCGCCTCGGCGGTGTAGCCCTGGCCCGCATGGCGCTCGTCGATCCAGTAACCGACGTAGGCGCTCTGGAACGGTCCGCGGTGGATCGACGTGATGTTGATCTCGCCGGCGAACCACCCGTCGATGAAGATGCCGAAGCCGTAGCCCGATCCGAGTTGGATCTCACGGGCGCGCGCACCGCAACGCGCCGCGAACGCCTGGCGGTCCTCCTGCGAGTCGGGTGTGCCAGGTATCCGTGCGGGCTCCCACTTGGTGAGCCAGTCGACGCAACGGATGCGCACCTCGCGCCACTGGTCGAAGTCACCGGTCGACAACGGCCGCAACACGAGGCGCCGACCGATCAGAGTGGCGCCGGGTCCTGGCAGGTGCTCGCCGAGCCTCGACGAGGTTCGCCGCGATCGCATAGCGGGTCAGCATACCGACGGGCTCGCTGACGCGACGCTGAACCCGAATCAGCCCATTTGCGAGCGGATCAGGCCGTCGAGGATGTCGGCCTCGGAGACGAGGCATTCGTCGAACCCGAACGTGCGCATGATCGACACGAGCACGCAGCACCCTCCGACGATGACGTCCGCGCGCTGGGCCTCGAGCCCTGGATTGTGGAGCCGGTCGGCCAGCGACTCGGTGGCGAGCGTGCGGAAGACGTCCTCGGCTGCGGCCTTGGTCAGCCTGAAGTGGTGGATGCGGTCGCGGTCGTAGGTCGCGAGCCCGATCTCGACGGCGGCGACCGTGGTCACCGTGCCGGCGAGGCCGACCAGCCGCTTCGCGTTGCCGGCCATCGGCAACTCGCGGGCGACGTCGTCCCAGTGCTGTTCGAGGACCGACAGGCAGTTCGACAACTCCTCGGCCGACGGCGGATCGGACGAGAGGAACCGCTCGGTCATCCGCACGCAGCCGACATCGATCGACACCGCCCCCTCACAGTCGCGTGCGCCGAACGCGAACTCGGTCGAACCACCACCGATGTCGACCACGAGGAACGGGCCGTCGAGCGGGTCGAGTTCGGCCGTCGCGCCGAGAAAGCTGAGGCGCCCCTCGTCGCGACCCGACAGCAGTTCGGGTTCGACGCCGACCACCTCGGCGGCCGGCCCGAGGAAGTCGTCGCGGTTCGACGCATCACGCGCCGCCGACGTCGCGGTCATCCTCACGCCCGCGAGATCGTGGCGAGCCATCACCGCCCGGTACTCGCGGAGCACGTCGAGCGTCCGCTCGATGCCTGCGGGCGACAGACGACCGGTCGCGTCGACGTCCTTGCCGATGCGAGTGATACGCATCTCGCGTTCGAGCGTGCGGATACCGTCGCCGATCATCAGGCGCGTCGAATTGGTGCCGCAGTCGATGGCCGCGAACAGCGGAGCCGCCGCGTCGGGAGTGGTGTCGGTGCTGGTCACGGTTCGGGCCGAGTCAACCGCTCGTGAACCCACGCCCCCACCGGGTCGTCGCCGCCCGCGAGAAACCACGCGTAATGCGTGTGCAGGCACTTGACGCCGACTCGCGTTCCTCCGACGCCGCCGCTCGGTCGCGGACCGGTTCGGCCGGGGTCGATGAGCGCGTCACGGTCGATCTCGTAGCGGCGGTGCGTGATCCGCAAGGCCTCGGCGCCGACGGTCCGCTCGGCCTCCTTCACGCCGCCTGCCGCTTCGAGCGTGCCGATCCGGCGCGACAACTCGGGGTCGACGAGCCAGTAGCGGGTCGGCATGGGTGTGCCGTCGTCGAGGAAGGGCGGGTTCTCGATCACGGTCGGCTCACCCGACGACGGATCGCGGGCGACCACGTGGAAGTCACAGCGAGGCTGGCGGCCCAGGTGCCGGGTCACCGACTCGCGATCGACCGCGGTCGGGACGTCACGCACCAATACACCTCTCAATACTTGAGGGTCGGCTCGTAGCCGGCCGGCAGGTTGATCGTCTTGGCCTCGAGGTAGGCGGACAGACCCTCGGGACCGAGCTCGCGTCCGACGCCGGAGTTCTTGAAGCCGCCGAACGGAGCGCTCCACTCCATGCCGAATCCGTTGACCGTGTAGGTGCCCGTTCGCACGCCACGCGCCACGTCGATGCCGGCCTCGACGTCTGCGCTGTACACCGATCCGGACAGGCCGTAGTCGCTGTCGTTCGCGATGCGCAGCGCGTCGGCGACGTCGTCGTAGGCGATCAGTGAGATCACCGGGCCGAAGATCTCTTCCTGCGCGATCGTCATGTTGTTGTCGACGTCGACGAAGAGCGTCGGCTGGACGAACCAGCCCGGACCGTCGGGACGGCCGCCACCGGTGGTGATGCGCGCACCCTCGGCCAAACCCTTGGCGATGTAGCCCTCGACGCGGTCACGCTGGCGCTCGGCGACCAGCGGGCCGACCGCGGTGTCGAACGAGGTGGGATCACCGGTCACCAGCGCCGCGGTGGCCTCGGTGAAGGCATCGGCGATCTCGGCGTATCGGGCGCGGCTGGCGAGGATGCGGGTCTGCGCCACGCATGCCTGGCCGTTGTTCATGATCGCATTGGGCAGCAACGCCGGCACGACCTCTTCGAGGTTGGCGTCATCAAGGATGATCGCCGCCGACTTGCCGCCCAACTCGAGCGTGCAACGACGGAGGCGCTCGCCGCACAGCGCGCCGATGCGCCGGCCGGCCGCTGTCGATCCGGTGAAGCTGACCTTGTCGACGCCGGGTGCGGTCACCAGGTGCTCGCCCGCCTCGCGACCGGCGGGCACGATGTTGACGACGCCCGGCGGGAAGCCCGCCTCGGCGATGAGTTCAGCCAGCACGAACGAGCTGATCGGCGTCTCGGGTGCGGGCTTGACGACGATGGTCGAACCAGAAGCCAACGCCGGACCCATCTTCAGCATGGTGATGAAGAGCGGGACGTTCCACGGGATGATGCCGGCGCACACACCGACCGGCTCGCGTCGCACGAGGGCGGGACCCATGAAGCCGGGTCGCACCTCTTCGAAGGCGAACGTACGCGTGAGGTTGACGAAGTACTCGAGCACCATGCCGGTCGCGCCGACCTGTCCGAAATGGCTGAAGAGGATCGGGCTGCCGTTCTCAGCGGTGACGATCTCGGCGAGGTCGTTCGCCTTGGCGTTGAACAGGTCGAGCAGTCGCTGCATCGCGTCGGCTCGGTCGGCGGCCGGCATCGTCGGCCACGGACCGTGGTCGAAGGCGTTGCGGGCCGCGTCGATCGCGCGATCCATGTCGGCTTCGTTGCCCTCGAGCACGGTGCCGATCAGCTCTTCGGTCGCGGGGTTGTGCACCTCGATGACGCTGGTCGACGCGGGTGCCACCCACTCGCCACCGATGAACAACTTGTCGTAACTCGGCACGTCGACCATGACGCTCTCCCCTGAGATCTCACGACCACCAGCCGGATCTGACGGTGCGTCAGGAGAGGTTACCCCTCCGGTGTTCGCCGAGAAATCAGCGGTCAGCAGCGAGCTGCGACAGCGGCGCCTGCAGCACGTTGAACGGCCAGACGTCGGGCAGGTGCACGAGTGGTGCCGGCGGGGCCGTCAGGTTGTACGACTCCTCACCCGGCTTCACGTAGCCGAAGTCGACACGCGCCTGTTGCTCGATCGCGGAGCTCGATCCGAGTCGCGCCACCTTCTGCTCGAGTTCGGCGTTCGAGCGCTGCAGCTCCTTCAGCTGCGCGTTCGCCTGGTCGATGTCGCGTCGCTGGTCGAACCAGAGACCGGTGGGCAACATCACCGCGCCGATGATCAGCAACACGACGACGAGGAGCACCGCCCGAACGACACGACCCCGACGCGTCACCCTGCGCCGCCCCCACGAGCCAACGCGGCGCGGCCGCGATACGCGGCGGTGTCGCCGAGCTCGGCCTCGATGCGCAGCAGCTGGTTGTACTTGGCGACCCGATCCGAACGCGCCGGCGCGCCGGTCTTGATCTGGCCGCAGTTCGTCGCGACCGCGAGGTCGGCGATGGTGGTGTCTTCGGTCTCGCCCGAGCGGTGCGACATGACCGCCGTGTAGCTCGACCGGTGCGCGAGCTCGACGGCCTCGAGCGTCTCGGTGAGCGTGCCGATCTGGTTCACCTTCACGAGGATCGAGTTGGCGACGCCGGCTGCGATGCCCCGCGCCAGGCGCTCGGTGTTGGTGACGAAGAGATCGTCGCCGACGAGCTGCACGCGGTCGCCGATGTGGTCGGTCAGCATGCGCCAGCCGTCCCAGTCCTCCTCGTCCATGCCGTCCTCGATCGACACGATCGGATACTTCGAGGACAGATCGCCGAGATACGTAGCGAAGTCGGCCGAGCTGAGCGAGCGCCCTTCTCCAGCGAGGACGTACTGCCCGTCTTTGTAGAACTCGCTCGACGCGGCATCGAGGGCGATGGCGATCTGCTCGCCGGGCACGTAGCCGGCCTGCTCGATCGCCGAGCACAGCAGCTGCACGGCCTCTTCGTTCGATCCGAGGTTCGGGGCGAAGCCGCCCTCGTCGCCGATGGCAGTGGAGAGCCCTTTCGCACTCAGGACCTTCTTCAGCGTGTGGTAGGTCTCGATGCCCCAGCGCATCGCCTCGGAGAACGAGGCCGCGCCCACCGGCATGATCATGAACTCCTGGATGTCGACGTTGTTGTCGGCGTGCTCGCCGCCGTTCAACACGTTCATCATCGGGACGGGCAGCACGTGTGCGTTGGCCCCGCCGACGTAGCGGAACAACGGCATGCCGACCTCGTCGGCCGCCGCGCGGGCAACCGCCAGCGATGCGCCGAGGATCGCGTTGGCGCCGAGCTTCGCCTTGTTGTCGGTGCCGTCGGCGTCGAGGAGCAACCGGTCGATGTGCCGCTGGTCAAGGGCGTCTTCGCCGACGATCGCCTCCGCGAGCGCGTCGTTGACGTTCTCGACCGCGATGGCGACGCCCTTGCCCAGGTATCGGTCGCCGCCGTCACGCAGCTCGACGGCCTCGAACTGGCCGGTCGAGGCACCCGAGGGGACCATCGCGCGGCCCGCCGCGCCGGTGCTCAGCAGCACCTCGACCTCGACGGTCGGGTTGCCGCGCGAGTCGATGACTTCGCGGCCGATGATTCGCTCGATGATGCTCATGATGGGTGCTTCCGAAGGTGGGGACAGAGGCTAGTGCCGGGGACATCGCAGCACAGGCACCTGTCGCTGCGGAAATCGGTCAGCAATCTCTCAGCGCGAAAGTTCCATCGCCTCGAATCGCGAGCGGAAGCGGTTGGTCGCCAGTCGCAGGGCGTCCTCGGCATCGATACCCATCTGCCGGGCGAGATCGACGGTCGAGAAGAGCAACTGGCCCAGCGCCTCGGCGTCGGCACGCTCGTCGAACCCGGCGAGGCCCTCGGCCACCTGGGCCCGCGCGCTCGCGACGTCGGAGGGTTCGCCCGCAGACGTGGCCGCCTTCTTCTGCACCTTCAGGGCGTAGAGGAGCGCCGGCAGCGCGGTCGGGATGCCGTCCATGATCGACGCCCGGCCCTTCTCCTGTTGCTTCGCGTGCTCCCACATCTCGACGAGTTCGTCGGACGACGAGACGCGCACGCCACCGAACACGTGCGGGTGCCGCGCGTACAACTTGTCGTGCACGGTGCGAGCGACGTCGGACAGGTCGAACCACCCCGACTCGGCCGCGATCGTGGCGTGGAAGAACACCTGGAACAGCACGTCACCCAGCTCTTCGCAGACCTCGTCGGCGCCCTCGCCGGTGTCACTGTCGAACTGGTCGATCGCCTCGAGCAGCTCGTAGCTCTCTTCGATCAGGTAGTGCTTGAGCGTCGCGTGCGTCTGCTGGCGATCCCACGGGCAGCCGGTTCGCAGGGCGCTGACCAACTCATCGAATCGCACGAGCTCTGCGGCGACCGGCGCTGCCAGCGACGGCATGTAGAGCGACGTCAGATGATCGGGTCGCACCACGCGGTCGAGATCCGCCCAGTCGACCTGTGTGATCGACTCGTCGGGCAGCCCCAGTCGTTGGATCACCGAGATCGGCTCGACCGGCCAGTCCTCGATCGACAACTTGATGTCGGAGAGCACCATCGGCGAGTCGCACTGGCACACGAGCAGCGGGCCGCTCTGGCCGGCCGCGTCGATCGAGAAGCGATGACCGTCGACGAGCCGCACCCCGAGATCGATCGGGTCGATGCCGAGACGCGCCCAGGTCAGGTCGATGAACGACAACGCCGGCAGGACTTCGCAGTCGATGCGATCGTCGGCGCAGAGCAGGCGGACCGTCGCCTCGGCGACGAGCGGCGAGCCGGGCACCGCGTAGAGCACTTCGCCCTCGCGGGTGGCGGCCTCGACGATGCGCTCGAGGATCGTCTCGTAGACCTGCGCCATCGTGTCGGCGCGGTCGTAGATGTCATCGAACCACTCGGCCGCGCCCAGGACCGACGCGGCGGGGTGGCGCTGCGTGCGACCGAATCGCATTACGACTCGCTCGATCGCCGCGACCGTGCCGGCCGTGGCGAGCTCGGGTCCGGCCGGGCCGAGGCCGACGATGACGACGCGGGGGCGGCGCTCGCCCATCAACGAACCGGAACGGTGAGTGCGGTCGTCGTCGACGACGGTGCGAGAGGTGTCGGCGGCGCGACGATGCCGGTGTTGGATTTCGGGTCCCAGGTGCCGAACCGGGGATCGATCGAGACGGCGGCGGTGCTCTTGATCTTCGCGAGGTCGTCGTTGACCGACTTGTTGACCACCGCCGACTGCGACTGCTTGAGTGCGGTGTTGATCTGAGCGGCCACGCCTGGCGACTGCAGGGTGAGGGTCTGGTGGCTCGTGACCTTGATGAACGCCACCCCGCCCTGAGTCTGCGGCTGGGTGTTGACCACGCCCACGGCCATCGGGCCGACGAGTGCGGCCAGCTGCGCGGCCTGCGGATCGGAACCCGAGACGCAGACGTTCACGCCGTTCTCGGAGGGTGCCTGCGCATCAGGGTGGGCTGCGAGGTACTTCGCGAACGACGTGCCCGAGGTGAGGGCGGCTTTCGCAGAGGTGACCGTGTCGGCCTGCACGATCAGGGCATCGAAGCAGGTGCTCACGAATTCGGCGGCGTGCTGTTGGTAGTACGCGGCGACGTCGGCGAGCGCGGGGGTCGGGAGCTCGCCTTGGGCCATACGGAACAGGGCCGCAGCGGTCGCGAGGAAGTCACCGGCGAAGTACTGGACGCCTTTCGACACCTGCTGTTGCTGCATCTCGCTCGCCGCGGTGCTACGATCGGCATCGGTGACGGTGCCGTGGCGGTCGCGCAGCGCCCGCCTCAAGAGCTCGCGGCGGACCAGCAGCGAGAGCGCCTGCCGCGCCGGGTCGCCGCTCATCGTGCCGGGTGACGTGGTCGTGACGCCGAGTGCCGCCGGCGCGTTGGCGCCGTTGGATGCGAACTGCGCGGCGAGCTTCTCGACCTCGCCGATGGTGATCACCCGGCCGTCGACACTGGCGGCAGTCGTGTCGCGGAGAACGCCACATCCGCTGACCAGGGCGAGTGTGACGACGAGGGAGGTCAACGGGAGGCGCTTCACAGAGCCACCGATGCTAACCATCGGCGTCGGCCGGCACGAGTTGGTCGAGCGCCTCGAGCAACGACGACACCAGCAGGCCCTCGTTGCGAACCGGCAGCTGCACCTGGCCGATGTCGGGCTTGTAGATCGATCCCTTGTAGAGACGTCCGAGGCGCATCTGCTTCGACTGCGGCAACTCGAGCGGCGAGATCCGCACCATGAACGGCGCGCCGTACCCACCCGCGCGCGTCGCGGTGATTTCGGTCACGCCGGTGCGCGCACAGGCGGCACGGACGCGGCCGATCTCGAGCAATGCGGCAGCCGGGGGCGGCACCGGGCCGAACCGGTCGAGCCATTCGGCCGCGATGTCATCGACGTCCTCCTGCGTGCGCACCTCGGCGAGGCGACGGTACGCGTCGAGCCGGACGTCCTCGCGGCCAACGTACTCCGCGGGCAGATGGGCGTCGATGGGCAGCTCGATCTTGATCTCCGCGGGCGGACGCACCACCTCGCCGTTCAGCTCGGCGATCGCCTCATTGACCATCTGGCAGTAGAGGTCGTATCCGATCGCGGCGATGTGCCCTGTCTGACCGGTGCCCAACAGGTTGCCCGCGCCACGGATCTCGAGGTCGCGCATCGCGATCCGGAAGCCCGAACCCAGCTCGGTCGACTCGCCGATGGTGCGGAGGCGTTCATAGGCCTCCTCCGACAGCTCTCGGTCGGGTGGGAAGAACAGGTAGGCGTAGGCGCGCATCCCGGCGCGGCCGACGCGCCCGCGGAGCTGGTGGAGCTGGCCGAGTCCGAGCAGGTCGGCTCGTTCGACGACGAGCGTGTTGACAGTCGGCATGTCGATGCCCGATTCGATGATCGTGGTGCACACCAACACGTCGAATCGTCCCTCCCAGAAGTCGACGACGACCTGCTCGAGCGTGCCCTCGTCCATCTGCCCGTGGGCAACGGCGATGCGCGCCTCAGGCACGAGGTCGCGCAGGTCCATCGCCTTCTCCTCGATGTCGGCCACCCGGTTGTGCACGAAGAAGACCTGACCCTCGCGGAGGAGCTCGCGGCGCAACGCTTCGGCCACTGCCCGCTCGTCGTACTCGCCCACATAGGTGAGGATCGGCTGACGCTCGGCGGGTGCCGTCTGCAACAACGACAGATCGCGGATGCCGGTCAGGCTCATCTCCATCGTGCGCGGGATCGGCGTCGC
>JAYTFP010000050.1:0-16072 GCA_043734285.1 Acidimicrobiaceae bacterium | reverse complement strand
TCGCCACGTCGGTCCGGGCGCTCGCACTCGCGGCATCCGGTCGACACCATGAGGTGGCTGATCTGGTCGCGAGCGTCCACGACACGACCGGCGCGACGTACCTCGATCGCGTCTACGGGCAGATCGCCCTCGGGCTGGAAGCGTCGAGCGACTGGCGCGAGCAACTCGACCGCGCCGTGCTAATGCTGGCACCGACCGGCGATGAGTTGGCGAAGGCGACGGTCGCCCTGGCCCGCGCCGCGGTGGGCGAGTCGACGAAGGCCGACGATACGGCGGCCCTACGCGACGATGCCGAGCAACGATGGACGTCGCTCGGCATCGATCCGGTGGGGTGGCGTCGACTCTTCGACGCCGCGCTCAGCTGAGAGCAGCGAGCGTGCGCCGAGAGGCGGCACGCTCCATCAAAAGAGCGTTGGATCGGCGAAGCCGATTACTTGCCGGGTTGCGGCACCCAGCGGAGGTACGGCTTGTCGGCGCGCCAGCCCTCGGGGAACTTCTCCTTGGCGACCTCGTCGGTCACCGCGCCGCCGATGATGACGTCGTTGCCCTGCGTCCAGTTGGCCGGCGTGGCGACCGAGTACTTCGCGGTCAGCTGCAGCGAGTCGATCACGCGGAGGATCTCGTCGAAGTTCCTCCCGGTCGAGGCCGGGTAGGTGAGCGTCAGCTTCACCTTGTTGTCGGGCCCGATGATGAAGACCGACCGGACGGTCAACGTGTCGTTCGCGTTGGGGTGGATCATGTCGTAGAGGTCGGCGACCTTGCGATCGGGATCGGCGATCATCGGGAAGTTGACGGGCTCGCCCTGCGTCTCGGCGATGTCCTTCTCCCACTCGAGGTGCGAGGCGACCGGATCGACCGAGAGGCCGATGACCTTGACGCCGCGCTTGTCGAACTCAGGCTTGAGCTTGGCGACCGTGCCCAGCTCGGTCGTGCAGACCGGGGTGAAGTCTTTCGGGTGGGAGAACAGGACGGCCCATCCGTCGCCCTTCCAGTCCAGGAAGTCGATCGTGCCCTGCGTGGTCTCGGCAGTGAAATCGGGAGCATCGTCCCCGAGTCGAATGGCCATGTGGAGGCCTCCTTCTTGCTTCGTTGAGAGAGTCGTTCTGAATTGTTGACCACCTTAGTCGGGATTAGATTCGACGCAAGCGGGACTGTCGCCACTGGGTCTCGTGTGACCAACGACACGCTTGCAATTGCAAGCAAAAGGTTGACGGAAGTAGCGAGTGCTAGCTACAGTTAGCAGCAACGAAGAAGTCCTCGACCGAACGGTCCAGGGGACTCGACCCCTGAAGGAATCCATCATGACTGTTGTCCTCGACAAGCTGACCGACGTGCAAGAGCAGATCGTGAGCGCCATCGCTCTCGTCAAGGAGCCCGTCACCACGGGCGTCTCGAACGTCGTCGGTTTCGTGACCGAGCGCGTGAGCAACGTGCCGGCCCTCCCGTTCGCCGATCAGATCCCCACGCCCAAGGAGATCATCGACAACCAGTACAAGTTCGCCAAGTCGATCATCGACACCCAGAAGGACCTCGCGTTGTCGGTTGCCAAGGCCGCCGCTCCGCTGACCGACAAGGTGCTCGATCGCAAGGCTCCGGTCCGCAAGGCGCCGGTTCGCAAGTCCGCCTGATTCCAGGCATCACATGGGCCGATTCGTCGGTTCGCCAAGAGCGTGCGCCGAAGGCGGCACGCTCCATCAAGACAGTGTGTTCGAGCCACCACCGAGGTCAATTCGGTGCGAGCTTCAAGAGCGTCTCTTGCGGGTTCCCCCCCGTTCTCGCAAGGACCGTCGCCGACGTCGCCTGACGTTGAGCGAGACGAGGGCCCTACCCCCCGGGGCCCTCGTCCTTTTTTGGCGCGATGTCGGCGTTCAGAGCGTGCGCCGTGAGGCGGCACGCTCCATCGAGAGAGCGCCCAGTCGGCGAAGCCGACGAGTATTCGACAACCACCGAAGTCGACCTATTCGCGCGACCTCCGTGCCCAACGCTCGGCGATCTCCCGGCCGATCGCGAGGCTCGCAGTCGCGGCGGGCGAGGGCGCGTTGACGACGTGGACTGATCGACGTCCGTCGACGAACTCGAAGTCGTCGACCAGCGATCCGTCCGAACGCATCGCCTGCGCTCTCACGCCCGAGGCGCTGCGGATCAGATCGTCCGCACCCACTTCGGGGATCAGGCGTTGCAATGCACGCACGAACGCGCCCTTCGAGAGCGCCCGATGGATCTCCGCGGCTCCGGTTCGCCAGTAACGGCGTGCGAGTCGCCACGCGCCCGCGTCGGAGAACATCTCCCAGACGTCGGTGCGGTTCGCGACTCGCCACGAATATCCCTCGCGTGCAAGCGCAAGGACCGCGGTCGGTCCGGCATGCACTCCGCCATCGACCCCTCGCGTGAAATGCACGCCGAGGAAGGGGAACCGTGGGTCGGGAACTGGATAGACGAGCGCTGTGACGAGTGATCGCGCCGCCGGAGTGAGTTCGTAGTACTCGCCGCGAAACGGCATGATCCGCGCGTCGGTCGCGAGCGCCGCACTGTGCGCGACGCGGTCCGAGTGCAGCCCCGCGCAGTTGACGAGCCATTCGGCGTCGATCGACCCGCGGTCGGTCTCGAGTCGAACGCCGCGTTCACTCTCGACGATCGAGGTCACCGACGTCGTCATCTCGAACGTGCCGCCGGCCGCGTCGATCTCGTCGTGCAACGCCCGACACACGCCGACGTAGTCGGTGATCCCCGCGTCGGGCACGAGGAGCGCGGCGACGCCGGTCGCGTGTGGTTCGAGTTCGCGTAGCCCCGCGGGGTCGAGCCACGTCGTGCGCAGGCCGTGCTGAGCCGCGCGATCCTCGAGCGCGCGCAGACGCGGCAGCTCGTCGTTGCTCGTCGCGACGATGACCTTGCCGCACAACTCGGTCGCGATCACGTGACGTTCGCAGAACTCGAAGAGCAGCGTGCGGCCATCCGCGACCATCGAGGCCTTGCGCGAACCCGGCGAGTAGTAGATCCCCGAGTGGATGACGCCTGAGTTGCGGCCGCTCTGGTGGACCGCGACGTCGGCTTCCTTCTCGACGACGACGACCTCAGCCGAAGGAGTGCGCTGCTGGATCGCTCGTGCGGTCGCGAGCCCGACGATGCCGGCTCCCACCACCGCGACCCGGGTCGTGGGCACGCCCTGGTTCACGAAGCGTCAAAGTAGTCCAGCACCGCCGTGGTGGCCGAGAACGAATGGTCGGTCGGACCGGTCACCAGATCGAGCGGGAACGCCGCGCCCGCCCACGTGTGACCGGCGCCGATCATGCGCCAGTAGTCGAGCCGGTGGCTGCCGCACGAGTAGTGGTCGATGGTGACCGATGTGGTGAACGCAGACGACGTCGGAGTCGGATCGCAGCCGTTGCGCGTCGCGAACGATGCCACGACGTCGTCGACCGGAAGGTTCACCGGCGGCGTGAACGCGATCGTGTTCCCGGTGACCGGAGCGATCGGATCCGCGCTGCCGTGCAGGATCAGCGCGTCGGTCGGGCCCGCGGTCGGGCACAGCGACGTGAGGTTGGATCCGCCCGACGCGGCGATCGCGCGGAAGCGCCATGGCAGCTCACAGCTGAGGCCGACCGACATCGCCGCGCCCGCGGAGAAGCCGGCGGCGAAGACGCGGCTCGAGTCGACGCAGACGGCCGCAGCGGTGTGTTCGATGAGCTGCTCGATCCAGCCGATGTCGTCGGGTCCGCCACTGATCCCGCCGGGCACCGCCCACCGCGGACCGGGCTCGGATCCGTGGGGCAGGAGCACCCAGTACCCCCGCGCCGCGGCTGCGGCGGCGAGACCGCTGTACGACTCCCAGACATCAGGCGGCAGAAGGAACGGATGGAGACTGACGACCAGCGGGTACGACACGCCGGGCGTGTAGCCGGCGGGTGCGTACAGAACCGACCCGCGGTCGCCGACCGAGATGATCGACGGTGGCACCGCCGGCGCGGACTCGGGGTGGCACGTGGCGAGGGTCGTCGGCGTGCGAACCACCGAGGGTTGGGTCGCAGGAGGCGCGCACGCGACCGACGCGATTCCGGCCAGCACCACGGCCAACGCCGTCACCGCGTTCCGATGTCGCATCCGTCCGCCTCCTCGCCTCTGCGGCAAGGGTAAACGCCGTTCAGCACCGGGGCGAACGCGTCAGACGTCGAGGGCTTCGAGGTCGAACAGCTTCGAGTTGTCGAGCAGGAACTGGCGCCGTTTGGGGACGTCGCTGCCCATCAGCGTCTCGAACATCTCGGCGGCGTGGTGCGCCGCCATCGCGTCGTCCATGCGGATGCGCCGCAGGATGCGCGTCTCACGGTCGAGACACGTCTCGGCGAGCTCTTCGACGTCCATCTCTCCAAGTCCCTTGAACCGCACCCACTGCAGGTTCTCGGGTCGGCGGTTGCCCTTGCAGAGCTCGGCGGTAATCGACTCTTTCTCCGCGTCGCTGAACGCGTGGATCTTCTCGTCGCCGACCTTCACCGTGTAGAGCGGCGGTTGGGCGGCGAACACGCGGCCGTCTTCGAGGAGCGGCCTCATGTAATGGAAGATCAGCGTGAGCAGCAGGCAGCGGATGTGACTGCCGTCGACGTCGGCGTCGCACAGGATGATGATGCGGCCGTACCGCGCGTCGGCGAGGTTGAAGTCGCGGCCCGAGCCCGCGCCGATCGCCGTGATGAGCGCTTGCGCTTCGGCGTTCTCGATGACCTGCTTCAGGTTCGACTTGCCGGCGTTGACGACCTTGCCGCGAAGCGGCAGCACGGCCATGTATTCGGAGTTGCGCCCGGCCTTCGCTGGGCCCGCGGCCGAGTCGCCCTCGACGATGAGCAGCTCGGAGTGGAGACCGTGGGTGCGACAGTCGGCGAGCTTGTCGGGCATGCCGGTCGAGCCGAGGTTCGCGGCCTTGCGCCGCGCGTCGAGACTCTGTTTGGTCGAGACGCGGGTGATCACCGCCTGGGTGATCTTCTCTCGGATCGCGTTGACGTGCGTCTTCTTGCCGCTGCTCTCGATCCACTGCACGAGGCCGTCCTTCACGACGTCGTAGACGATCGACTGCACGGCCGGAGTGCCCAGCTCGCCCTTGGTCTGGCCCTTGAACTGCGGCTCGGGCAGCGTGACCTTGACGGCCGCGACCAGGCCCTCTTGCACGTCGTTCTTCTCGGCGCGGTCCTTGCCCTGTTTCGCGAAGCGCGCCAGCTTCTTGGTGCCCGCGAGCAATGTGTCGTTGACGACCTTGGTCATCGCGCGCTCGAAGCCCGCGACGTGCGTGCCGCCCTCGCTCGTCGGGATCGTGTTCACGAAACTCACCAGCGTGGTGTCGTAGCCCTTGACCCAACGCAGCGAGATGTCGACCTGGCAGTTGCGCTCGACGTTGGTCATCTTGCCATCGACCGGCACCTTCTCGGAGAACGTGCCCGCCCCGAAGATCGAGACCACCTCGGTCACCGGCTCGCCGACCGACAGGAAGTCGACGAAGTCGCTGAGCCCGCCCTTGGCGATGAACTCCTCGGTCTCGGATTCGCCCTCGGACGGCGCGCGCCGCTTGTCGGTGAGTCGCACTTTCAACCCCGGCACGAGGAAGCACACCTGCGTGACGTGATCGCGCACCTGCGAGTACTCGATCACCGCGGTGGGATCGAAGATCTCGAAGTCGGGCCAGAACCGGACGCGGGTGCCCGTGCGTTTCGGCGGGATCTTCTTGATGATCTCGAGATCGGAGGTCGCCTTGAAGCCGCCCTGCGGACCGAAGCGACCGGGCTTGCGCTCGCTGAAGGCGAGGCGGTGCGTCTTGCCGTCGCGGTCGACCTCGGCGATCAGCTTCGCGCTCAGCGCATTGACCACCGATGCGCCGACGCCGTGCAGACCGCCCGACGCGGAGTACGCGCCCGAGCCGAACTTGCCGCCCGCGTGCAACTCGGTGAAGACGTATTCGAGGGCGGTGCGCTTGCCCTCTTTACGGCCCGTGGGGATGCCGCGCCCGTTGTCGCACACTTCGACCGAACGGTCTTTGTGGAGCGTCACCTCGATGAGGTTGCAGTACCCCGCAGCGGCTTCGTCGACGGCGTTGTCGACGAGCTCCCACACCAGGTGGTGCAGGCCCTCGGGCCCCGTGCCGCCGATGTACATGCCCGGACGCTTGCGCACCGCGTCGAGCCCTTCGAGCACCTGGATCGACTTCTCGTCATACGCCGCGGCTTGGTTGGAAGGGCCTCTGGCGGCACCCTTGGCGGCTCCGTTGGCCATCTCGCTCACACCTTCGACTCGAACGCACGTTCGTCGACAACGCTAGCGCAGCCGGTGTGGCACAGACGCGATCAGCGGATGCGAGTGAGAGCGGCGATCAGCGGATGCGCAGATAGGTCGGCGAGATCGTCGAGCCGTTGACCCAGATCTTCACGGTGAGGTCGTCGGTCGCTGACGCGGGGATGTCGAAACTCGCCCAGCCGATGTAGCGCGGCGGTGTACCGAACGTGCTGCTGCTCGACAAGATGTCGGGGCTGTAGCCGGGCGCCGTGGTGTACACGTACTCGACGCCGTCGCCGGTGACGAGACGGATGTGGATCTGGCCGCGATCCGCGTCGGTGCACGCGAGCTCGGCGCCGTTGCCGCAGAGCAGGCTCATTCCCACGCCGACGAACGCGCGCCCGGCGGCGGGTGTCGCGGTCGAGCCGCTCGGGTGGCTGCCGGCGGTGATGATGTCGGGGGATGGCGCGTCGATGCGGGCAATCCATTGACCGCCGACCGACGAGTCGCTGAGGATCGCGATCGGATCGGAACGCACCGCGCCGGTGCCCCGCGACGGATCGTCGGCGGGGCTCGGCTCGGTGGCCACGCCCAGCGGTGTCGCCGGCTCGGCCGTCGGCTTCTTCAGCAGCGCGAGCAGGATCTGCGCGGCCTGTGCCTTGGTCATCGCCCTGACCCAGCGACCCTTCTTGCACTGCAGGACCCACGACTTGCCGTCGTCGCCCCAATCCTTGGTGTGGCAGCGCGCCCCGACCTTGCCGCGTTGGCACGCGCCGAGAGTCACGACGAGCATCAACACCATTCCGATGACGGCAGTGCGCCTCACCCGGTCTCCTGTCGCGAAAGCATCGAAGTGTACCGACAGCATGCGTGCGTCACCACCGGCTGAAACCGGCGAGCAGGATCCGGCGGGCGTTCGGCCTGCTCATCAGGTCGCGCGCCGTGTGGGGGATCGTCAGCGGCTCTGGGTTCGCGTCGGGCTTCGACGGAGCGTCCTCGGAAGCGACGATGAGCTGCAGGCCGGCCTCGGGTCCGACGTAGCCGAAGTCGAGGCGCTTCTCGTCTTTGAACTTGGTGACGCGCACACCGCCGGTGCCTCGACCCTTCGTCGGCACCTCGGCGACGTCGGTCACCTTGGCGGTTTGGCGGTCGCTGTGGGTGAGCACGATGGCGTCGTCGGTGACGGGACCCGCGGCGATCACGGTGGCACCGTCGCTCAGCTTCATGCCGGCGACCCCCGCGGCGCTGCGGCCCTGCACGCTGACCGAGGCGGCCTCGCAGCGCAGCGCCTGCGCGTTCGTCGCGAGCATCGCGAACTCGCTGCCGTCGGCGGCGGAGAACGCGGCGACGACTGCGTCGCCCGGTTTCAGCCCGATCACCGGTTTGCCGTTCGCGGTCGCGGCCAACTCGGCGACGGTCACGCGCTTGACGACTCCGTTCGTCGTCACGATCAGTAGGGGAGCGGTGCGGTCGTCGGCCTCGTCGTCGGCTGCCGCGGCGACGAGCGTGATCACCACCTCGCCCTTCTGCGTGGTGAAGGCCTCGGTCACCGACATGCCTCGTGAGCGGCCGGTGACCTCGGCGATCGCCGCCGCGGGCGACACGAGCGCGCGTCCGGCCGATGTGACGGCGACGACCTTGCCGAACGTCGTCGTCTCGACCCGCGACCACATCACGTCGTGACGTCCGAACGTCGCGCGCTTGGCGCCGTCGATCGGCTCGCGACCGATCAGTCCGGAGCTCGTCAACGCGATCGCGCACGGCTCGTCGGCGAGCGACTCGACCTCGGCCGACGCGGGATCGAACGCGACGTCGTCGACCTGATCGGCGCGGATCAGACGTGTCTGGCGCTGGCGGCTGAAACGGTCGACGAGGTCTTCGAGCTCCTTCAGCACGATGGTGCGCTGGCGCTGCTCGGACTCGAGGATCTTCAGGAAGTCGGCGATCTGCGCGCGCAGCTCGGCTGCTTCCTCCTCGAGCTTCAGCTTCTCGAGCGCCGTCAACCGGCGCAGCTGCATGTCGAGGATGTGGGTCGCCTGGATCTCGCTCAGCGCGAGCTCGCTCATGAGGCGCTGCTTCGCCTCGGCGGCGTCCTGCGACGAGCGGATGATCGAGATCACCAACTCGATCGCGTCGAGCGCGATGAGCAGACCCTCGACGATGTGCACGCGGTCGCGCGCCCGCGTGAGTCGGTAGTCGGTACGACGGCGCACCACGTCGAGGCGATGCTCCGCGTAGAGGTTGCACAGCTCCCAGAGCCCGACCGTGGTGGGCACGCCGTTGACGAGCACGACGTTGTTGATGCTGTAGGTCTCCTCGAGAGGCGTCATGCGGTACAGCTCGGAGAGCACGCCACGCGCGTTCACGCCAGGCTTGCACTCGATCGTGATGTTCATGCCCGTGTGACGATCCGACAGGTTCTTCACGTCCTGGACGCCGACCAACTTGCCGTCGCGCATGAGTTCGGTGATGCGGGCCACGACCCGCTCGGGGCCGACCATGTAGGGCAACTGCGTGACGACGATGCCCTGACGCGTCTTGGTGACGTTGACGATCTCTGCGGTCGCGCGGATGCGGAACCCACCACGACCCGTCGCGTAGGCCTCGGCGATGCCGTCGTCGATCACGACACCGCCCGACGGGAAGTCGGGACCTGGCAGCACGGCCATCAACTCGGCGACCGTCGGCTTGGGTCGGCGCTTGGTCATCACGAGCTTGATCGCCTCGTAGACCTCGCGGAGGTTGTGCGGCGCCATGTTGGTGGCCATGCCCACCGCGATGCCCGAGGTGCCGTTGACCAGCAGGTTCGGCAGGCGCCCGGGCATGTAGAGCGGCTCTTGGCGTTCACCGTCGTAGGTCGCTTTGAACTCGACCGTGTCTTCGTCGATCTCGGCGAGCAGCTCGACCGCGGCCTCGGAGAGCCGGCACTCGGTGTAGCGCGACGCCGCGGGTGGATCGTCGAGAGAACCGAAGTTGCCGTGCGGGTCGACCAGGCGGATGTTGCGGGAGAACTCCTGGCCCATCCGCGTCAACGCGTCGTAGATCGCGCCGTCGCCGTGCGGGTGGTACTTGCCCATCGTGTCGCCGACCACGCCAGCGCTCTTGCGGTGGGGACGGTCGGGACGCAAACCCATGTTCTGCATCGAGTAGAGGATGCGGCGCTGCACGGGCTTGAGTCCGTCGCGGACATCGGGGATCGCCCGCGCGGTGATGACCGACAACGAGTAGGCGAGGAACGACTCGCTCATCTCGTTCTCGACCGGGATGTCGATCACCTCGCGTGCGAACGGGGTCTCGAACAGGTCGCCTTGTGCGGGCATGGCAATGGCTCCAGCGGATCGGGAAGAGGACGGCCAAAGGCCGACGAACCAACGTTCGGAGACTATCTGCGCGCAACGTCACCCCTCGGAGACCCCGGCCAACGCCAGGCGCACTGTTCGGGTCAGATTCGGATGTCGGCTCGAATCAGTTCGGGTGTCGACGTCGTGGTTCAGGCGACGGCACCACCGACTGACGTGTCAGGGCACCGTCCGCGAGAGGAGCGGGCTGTGGCGTGCGCTCAGTGAACGGATGAGCCCCCTCCTCAGGAATCGCGCGCTGGTAACTGCTCGCAGACTCGGTGGCGGCTCGTCAACGCGCAAGCGAATTCGGTGTGACGTGGAATCAGGGCACGGGGTTTCTACTGGCCGCGGGCCCACGCGTTCGCCAAACGATCGCCACAGCCCGAGGCCGCGCCGGCGAGGCGGTCGAGGGCCGACTCAGTCGAGGATGAGCTCCGCCGCGAGACGCAGTTGCTCGACCGATGACGGGTACATCGTGACCGTCGTGACGGGCGAGTCCTGCCACGCCTGGAGCCGTTCCTTGATCCGGCCAGGCGGGCCGACGAGCGAGATCTCGTCAGCGAAGTGGTCGGGAACGAGGGCGATGGCCTCGTCACGCTTCCCCTCGAAGAAGAGGTCTTGGATCTTGTACGCCTCGTCCTCGTAGCCCATGCGGGCCATGAGATCGGTGTGGAAGTTCTTGCCCTTGGCGCCCATGCCCCCGATGTAGAACCCGAGCGCCGCCTTGACCGGGTAGAGGCCCGCCTCGATGTCGTCGGTCACGGTGATGTTGGCCATCGCGGTGATCTCGAAGCCCTCCTTGGCGTCCTTCAAGTAGTCGGCGTAGACGTCCTGGCGGAACGGCGAGTAGTAGAGCGGGAGCCAGCCGTCGGCGATCTCGGCGGTCATCGTGACGTTCTTGGGGCCCTCGGCCCCGAGGAAGATCGGGATCTCGCGGCGGAACGGGTGGGTGATGACCTTCAGTGGCTTGCCGAGACCGGTCGTGCCCTCGCCGCGGAGCGGGTGCTGGTAGAACTCGCCTTGGAACTCCAGCGGCTCCTCCCGAGCGAGCACCTTGCGGATGATCTCGACGTACTCCCGGGTGCGCGCCAGCGGCTTGCCGTACGGCTGGCCGTACCAGCCCTCGACGACCTGCGGGCCCGACACGCCGAGACCGAGGATGAGGCGGCCCTGGCTGAGATGGTCGACGGTGATCGCGTGCATCGCCGCGGCGGTGGGTGTTCGACCGGACAGCTGCACGACGCCGGTGCCGAGCTTGATCGTCGACGTGTGAGCGGCCAGGAAGGCGAGCGGGCTGAACGCGTCGGAGCCCCACGCCTCGGCGGACCAGACCGAGTCGAAGCCCAGACGCTCCGCCTCCTGGGTCAGTTCGACGAGGTTGCCGGGCGGCAACGCGCCCCAGTAGCCCCAGGTGAGTCCGAGCTTCATGTCGTCAACCTTTCCACGGGAGATTCGGTGCCGTCGATGGCGATGCCAAGAGTCGTGCGGATGAACGACCAATGGCTGCGGGCGAGCACGGCGCCCAACTGGCAGATCAGCACGGCCCAGAGAGGGAACGCCAGTGCGATCAGGCCGAGGAGATCTCCACGAACCGTCGAGAGGACTCCCGCGACCGAACCGAGCGCGGCCAGGCAGAGCCAGAGTCCGAGAAACATCTGCGTGAACCGGTTGACGCGGATCTCGCCCGAGAGCGTGGTTCCGCCGATGCTGGATTCGAGCCTGCCGACGAAGAGCGGTGCCCACGAGTTGTTCACGAACGATCTCTTCGCTGCGGTGACGCGGTCAACGCGCACCCGACCCCGCAAGGGCGCGCCGAAACTGGTGAACAGAGAGCCGATGCCAGTGAGACCGACCCCTCGAAGTCGCTCCTCGACCATGTCGACGGGGAGCGGCGAGTGCCAGTTGACCGCCTCGACCCGGAACGTGTCACCGAGCAGCGGCATCAGTCCTCGGGGTGCCGAGCTTCATGTGAGTGCCCTTTCGTGGAAAGTCTCGACGCCCTCGATGGCGTCGCCGATCGTCGTACTGAGGAACGCCCATTGCGGCTGGGCGAGCGTGGAGAAGAGTCGGCTCGCGAGCAGGACGACGATCGGGAGCGCCAACGCGCCGAGCCAACCGGTCTGGCCCCTCGACGCGAGGATCACGCCCATCGCCGCGGTGAACAGACTCGTCGCGAGCAGACCGAGCAGGATGCCGAGACGAGCGGCCTTGTGCAGGCGGACCTCGCCGTAGACCGCCGAACCGTCGGGACGGTCCTCGATGATGCCGACGAAGATCGGTGACCACGCGCTGTTGCGAAACCCGCGCCGAGTCGCGCTGATCTTGCCGTCGACGACGCGACCGCACAACAGCGCACCGCGGTAGGCGAACAGCGAGCCGATGCCGGTGATGCCGACCGCATGCAGGCGTCGCTCGATCTCGACCGCTCGCAGCGGCGACTGCCACTCGACTCGATCGACGCGATCGATCTCACCCAGCAACCGCACGGCGCGCCTCTCCGATCCTGAGCTCGTCGGTGAGCGTGTCGCGCACGAACCGGCGGTGGGTGCGAGCGCCGAGCAGATAGCTGAGCATCAGCACTGCATAGCCGCCCGCACCGATGGGGATGAACTGTGGCGTCGTGTCGAGCGTGACGATCGCGATGAGCAACGGCGGGAACAGCACGCGGGTCGCCACCGAGACCACCGGTGGACCGAGCCGGCACTGCAGTGTCGAGCCCGCGTCGTCGGCCTCGAATTGCGCCCGCATCTGGGGCACGACCCCGGAGATGCCGATCGTCACCCGCTTCTTCGCGACGAACCGGTCGGGGCCCAGGCTGCCGACGAGTGGCTTGTCGCCTCGCCGCCGCTTCTGGCGGCCGAGCCCGAGGTCGGTCAGCGCGTGGCGCAGTTCGCTCGGGGACAGGGGTGACTGCCATGTGAACCGCTCGGTGGCGAACACCTCGCTGAACGGGTTCATGTGGCTCCCGCGCTGGCTACTTGCCCTGGAAGTTCGGCGTGCGCTTCTCCTTGAAGGCACGCGGACCCTCTTTGGCATCTTCGGATGCGAAGACGTCCCAACCGTAGGTGAACTCGTACGTGAGCGCCTCGGTCTCGGTCATGCCGTTGGTCTCACGGAGCGTCTTGAGGAGCGAGCGGACCGCGAGCGGTCCGTTGCCGCAGATGACGGCCGCGATCTCGCGGGCCTTGTCGAGCGCGCCCCCGTCGTCGACGACGTGGTTGATCAGGCCGAGGTCGTAGGCCTCCTGTGCCGTGATGTGGTTGCCGCAGAGCAGCAACTCGACGGCGCGGGCGTAGGGGATCTGGCGCGGGATGCGGACGGCCGATCCGCCCATCGGATAGAGCGACCACTTGACCTCGCTGATCCCGAACTTCGCGCTGTGGCCGGCGACTCGGATCTCGGTCGCGCCGAGCAACTCGGTGCCGCCGGCGATCGCGGTCCCCTCGGCCGCGAGGATGATCGGCACCATCGGTCGCCAGGTGCGCAGCAGCGCTTTCCACGGCAGGTCGCCGTCGGCCGCGAGTCGTGCCGGCACGTCGATGCCGCCGTCGTCGCCGGAGTGACCGCCGGCCATCTCCTTGAGGTCCGCGCCGGAGCAGAAGTTGCCGCCCGCGCCGGTGAGGATGAGACAGCGGATCTCGGGATCCTCGTCGGCTTCGACGCACGCGTCGTAGAGGCGGACGAGCATCTCGCCGTTGATCGCGTTCTGACGCTCGGGGCGGTTGAGGGTGACGATCAGCGTGTGGCCGTCGCGTTCGGTGAGCAGTGCGGGCATCGCCGCAGAGTACGACACAACAGGAACGCGTTCTAGTTTTCCGTTCACGTACCATCGGTCGATGGCCGGTCCACGCGTGTACATCCACGAGCTCATCGACATCACCGGCCACCAGCGCGCGAAGTACCTGCACCACGTCACGGCGAATTGGGGCCCCGTCGGGCGCGAGCAACGCGGCCAACTCTGCTTCGGCGTGTGGGCGACGGTCGGGTCGACGGGTCGGTGGCCCCAGGTGGTCAATCTGTGGGAGTACGCGGACTGGGCCGCACTCGGTCGCAACTTCGAGATCGAGTTGACCGGCGACGGCCTGCAGGACCCGGCACTGAGCGAGTGGTGGGCCGGCGCGGCCGAGCTGCGCAGCGGTGGCGTCGATCGCATCCTCGTGGCGCCCGACTGGGCGCCATCGATCGCCGACCTCTGCGCCAGCGCGCGCCCGGTGGCGGCGGGCTACGTCCACGAACTGGTGACGTGCCGCGCCGGGTCGCGTGGCGAGTTCATGCGGCTCGTCCACGACGAGGCGATCGCTCGTCACGCCGACGCAGGGCTCGATCTCGTCGGAGCGTTCCGACGGGCGATGGGCAACGACGACGAGGTCGTCCTGATCTGGTCGTTCGCCGACTGGGACAGGTGGGCGGGCTTCGAGTCGCACGTCGATCAGGCCACCTCGTCGCCGATCGGGGGGTGGCGGGCGCTCGTTGCCGATCATGTGGTCGGTTGGGACCGGATCGCGATGTCCGATGCGCCCCTGAGCCCCCTCCGCACCCGGCGGCAGCCGCAGACGACGGATCGTCGCCCGCTCAGCGACTTCTGAACCCGCGGGCTCGGGTCGCCGGGCCCGGATCGCGTGGTCGTTGACGAGGCCCCCCATTCCCTGCGAGCATCTGTCACGGCCGTGTATCGGCTGCTGGGCGCACGCTGGGATGTGTGGTCCATTTTGGCGAGAACAAGGGGAGGGCCATGAGAGTCCGTCGATCAGTTGCTCTGTGCTTTGGCGCGATGGTGTTCGCGGCATCGGCGTGCGTGCCACCGGCACCGACCAACCAGAATCCGGTGGCTTCGTTCTCCGCGTCGCCGACCGCTGGCAACGCGCCCGTCTCGGTGAACTTCGATGCCTCGGCGTCGAGTGACTCCGACGGCACGATCACGAGTTACTCGTGGAACTTCGGTGATGGCGCGTTCGGCAGCGGCGTGACGACCTCCCACAGCTACACCACTGGTGGCAGCTTCAACGCGATCCTCACGGTGACCGACAATGCCGGTGGCACCGGAACTCAGACGGTGACCATCGCCGTCGTGGGCGATGGCGATGGCGACGGGTACTTCCCGCCCGCCGACTGCAACGACAGCGACGGCACGATCCACCCCGGTGCGACCGACACGGCCGGTGACGGCATCGACCAGAACTGCGACGGCATCGACGGCACGATCAGCAGTGCCGTCTTCGTCGCGTCGGTCTCCGGCGCCGACACGGGCACGTGCGGCGACATCACCGCACCGTGTGCATCGATCGGCCAGGGCGAGGTCCGCGCCGTGGGCACGGGCAAGACCAACGTCTACGTGGCGGGTGGCAGCTATGCCAAGTTCAGCGTGGTCGCTGGCCTCTCGGTGGCCGGCGGCTACGGCCAGAACTGGCAGCGGGGCCTGTTGGCCACGTCGCCGACCACGGCGACGGTGACAGCGGTGTTCGACGCCTCAGTCGGTGGACCGGTCGGCATCTACGCCAACGGCATCACGTCGGCCACGACGATCGCCGACCTCGACGTCCAGGGTGTCGCGGCGGGCGCCGGGCAGAACAGCTACGGCGTCTACGTGAACAACTCGTCGTCGGCACTCACGCTCGACACGATCCAGATCAACGGCGGTACCGCCGGTGTCGGCAGCAATGGCGCCAACGGATCCGGCGGCTGGAGCGGCACGGCCGCCGGCGGCGCGGGTGGCGGCAACGGCTTCGAGCCGGGCGGCCTCGGTTGCAACAACACGAGCGCGGGCGCGGGTGGTGGAGGTGGCTCCGGTGGCAACAACGGTGGCGCCGGCGGCAAGGGCGGCGTCGTGGACGCTCCCAACTGCAGCAACTTCCTCGGCATCTGCAGCAGCAACTGTGATGCTCAGCCTGGTTCGACCGGCGTGACCGGTGGTGGCAGCGGCGGCGGTGCTGGTGGTGGCGGCGGCGTCGCAGGCACCAGCGGCTTCCCCGGCCTCTGCGACATCAACGGAGCCCCGGCGTTCGCCGGTGCAGGTGGTGCGAACGGAGCCAACGGATCCACCGGCGCGGCCGGTGGCGGCGGCTCGGCGGGCTCGGCGGGCGGCTCCGGCGGCCTCGGCGTCAACGGTGGCGGCGGTGGCGGCGGTGGCGGCGGCGGCGCCAATGACTGTGACCAGGACGACGCTGGCGCCGGTGGTGGTGGCGGCGGTGGCGGTGGCCTCCGTGCGGCAGTGGCGGGCGGTGGCGGCGGGGCCGGCGCTCAGTCGATCGGCCTTCGCCTCGTGGCGTCCTCGCCGGTGCTCAACGGCGTGCAGATCAGCCTGGGCACGGGTGGCCATGGCGGCAATGGCGGCGCCGGTGCGGCCGGGCAGTCCGGCGGTGGCGGCGGTGGCGGCGGTGCTGGCTACCAGGTCGGTGGTGCCGGTGGTAACGGCGGTTCCGGCGGAACCGGCGGCGCCTCGGGCGCTGGCGGCGGCGGTGGCGGCGGTGCCGCGATCGGCATGTCCC